>DAOUPA010000101.1 GCA_030626405.1 Planctomicrobium sp. | reverse complement strand
GCGTTTCGCAAAGTCGGCCCGCCAAACTTCGCGGTCTGGGCATTAGAAGGGGCGCAAATCGAATTAACTAACAACACGTTTCACAGCTGGCGGAATGCACTGCACGCAACCAAAGCGGAAGTGTCGGTCATCGGAAACAGGGTCCACAAGTTCCATCGCGCAGCTTTCGTGATAGAGAACCCAACAAGCCCTGCCGACGTCATTGGAAACACCGCTTCATCCGATAATGCAGGCAGCAAAGTCGTCTCAATTTCCGGACTCACTGGTGTTGTGGCCGACAACAAGCTCACCCTGAAATCCGAGGCAGAAGCACCTGCTTCTGAAATCAACGAAAAGCCAAGCCCCTAAAGCGACACTTTGCGTGGCGATGCTAAAGAATAATCCCCTACCGAAAGCAGACCCACCTGAAGCACGTTTGATCCATTCATCATCTAAGGAAATTAAAGTTGATTGAAGAGTCTGTTGTGAGCCAAGTTTTCTCGCATTCTTCTACAGGTGATTGTGAAAACGAACATCGTGACAACGAAAATTTTCTGACGAATGCATCGTTCGACCTCCTCTCCTACTGAACCTGTTAAGTTACGATACCGATATTTCAGGACCCACACAAAATGGTGCTGGCAGTGCCAAATGGCATGTGATCACTTCCTGAATCGAGACATGGTGGACTCCTCTTCAAAGTTGTGGCGATAACCTGAATGAGGAGTAAACCATTGTTGTTCAACTGGCAAAACCGTTGAACTCTACCCACATCCGGAGGATGTAGATCTCTACGAGGAAAGAAAAGACTGATTTTGAGCCGATACTGGGAAAAATTTACCGTTACAAGCGTCCTGAATCCAAATTGATTGTCTTTGTAGAGCAGGTTGAGAGTCGCTTCGAAATCGGATAAAATGGGGTTTTCGAGTAAATTGACTCCGGTTTGTGGTGGTTTCATGAGTGATGATTCGAGTTTGCAGGACTTAAACAGTGATCCTGTCGAGAACGCCAGACTTGCCTTAAAAGGCGCAGACGTCTCGTTTCGAACGGACAAAAGCAAACAAATCGTGCGGATCAGTTTTTCCGCAACGACGAAATTTACAGATGAGACAATGACGCATGTTGCCGCGCTCAAACATCTCACAGAAATCAACTTAGCTGGTACACAAATCACAGATGAGAAGTTGGATGAATTACACAAACTCAAGCGACTGCAACATTTAAACCTGTCCAGCACGATGGTCGGGGATGCTGGGATCAAGTCTTTAAAGTCGATGCCAAAGCTGCAAATTTTGGTTCTTTCAAAATCCAAAGTGACAAACGCTGGCCTCTCAGCACTCACCAAAATGAAAGCGATCAGCGAACTGTATCTGGCGAATACAGCAGTCTCGAACGCAGGGCTCAAGCAGATCGGCGAAATGACGCAGCTTACGGCGTTGGGATTAACCGCGACGCAAGTCAACGATGACGGCATGGCTCACCTCAAGAAGCTCAAGAAACTCGAAATTTTGTTGCTGCGCGAAAATAAAATTTCCGATGCAGGACTCAAACATCTGAAGGGGCTGACAAAGATCCAACGACTCTGGTTGAGAAACACTCAGATTGGAAACGAAGGATTGATGTACATCGAGAAAATGTCGCAGCTCAAATGGCTCGAACTGGACGAGACTCAAGTCACCGACGCCGGACTGGTCTCCCTGAAGTTGTTGAAAAACCTTGACAATCTCAGCCTTCGAAGCTGCGACATCACCGACAAAGGATTGCCGAAGCTCAAAGCACTGAAAAGCCTTACTTCTTTATGCCTGACGAAAACCCGTATCACTCCCGGCGGCTTAACAAAACTTCAGTCGTCTCTATCTCGGTGCCGGATCGAAACGTAATGCTTTCGAGTGTCTCGATTTGTCTTCGACAAAACAGACCAGCGCTGTCTTCTTCAATGCAGTTGTGAAGAATGCCACCGGACGATTAGTCGCTACCGAGAACGACCAGATCATTTTACTCCAACCTGCGGTCCTGGTTGATGCTCAAGCTTGGTCAGTTGTCGTCTATAGAATTGCTGGCGCGTCATAGGCGTTGCACTCGATCAAGTGAAAATGATACGCAAACGTTTTCTGCGTTCAGGCACACATGAGAAAGAAAGCCTATCGGTCGACATGATGCTTCGGCATCTATTTTATGCCAATTCGTAGTCTCCTGCGGACTGAGAATGACCGCAGCTTAAACACTTTACCTCGCAGTCGAACCAGTCGAAGAAATCTTGTGCTACGGATTCAAGCTCTGGTTCATCTTCGATGATGTCAAAGTGGGAGTATTGAAAGCAAGGAATCACTGTCAACTGAGAATCGCCGCATTCATGACAGGAAAAAACACTTCGTTTCCCTGAACCCCGGTATGTGGCTGCTCCATATCCGCCAAACCTCGCCTTGCATTCACCATCGTAACCGTGCAAATCCGTATCAATAATTTCAATGTTTAGACTGCAAGAGGAACATTGAAACCCCAAGGGCGTAACAAAAGTCAGCGGACCTTCGTAATCCGATTTGAGATATCGCAAAGAATAACCAATGATCTGCCCAGTCTTGGAACCACACGAACACGCGATTTCCCAGTAAGTTCGGTCATCCCAAACCAAGTCTGACGGCAAGATCATCTTAGATTGAAATCCCCTCAGACACGCCGGAGCATGACCCTGCACTTGACGAACCATCCGTTCATACCAAGACCGTGCAGCTTCGTCTTCAAATTGAAATTCTTCACTGAATTCCATTTTACCTACTTCTTGTTTCCCGTTCCCCCGTAATCTTCACAAGAATTCGCTTCCGCCTTTTGCCATCGAATTCGCAATAGTTAAGCAAGGGTCGGTTTTCCCTGTCGAACATATCCTGCCTTAATCAACCTTCACTGGGGAAACAAAATCATCTGGTTTGATTGCCAGGATTGAGCAGTTCAGGGATGGGAGCAGGCGTTCGGCGGTGTTGCCGATGAGGAAACCGGGGATGCCGCCGCGACCGATGGTTCCCATCACTAACAAGTCAGCGTTGTTATCGGTGATCACCTGCTCCACGACAGAGTCGGCGGGACCTCCCTGTACGAGAATTTGTGTCCCTTGCTGAATCGTCCGGTAGTCCGTCATCGAGAGGCGGTCGAAGATTTCCTTCTCTGCATCGGCTCGAATTTTCTCGCGGTAGTTATCAATATCTTCCTGCGAACATTCGGTGCGCATCATCGCACCTTCAAGAGGATAATCGGCAGCGTGAACCACCAGTAGTCGGGCATCAATCAGTTGAGCTGTTGAAACGGCGGCGTGCAAGACTTTGTCACTCACAGGTGAAAGATCATCGGCAGCAACAATTGTTGAGACTTCAAGAGGATTGACATCGGGACGTGTGATCCAAACTGAACAGGGGCATTTGCGGAGCAACTTCGTGCCGGTGCTGCCGTAGAGCATTCTCTTGGCGACATTTCTTTCTCGTGTGCCGACAATCAGTAGATCGACATCTTCGCGGAGGACTTCACAAATCAGTTCGTACCAGCCGCGTCCACTAGCGAATTTCGAAGTGACCTGAACACCATCGCGAGAGTTCGCTTCTAGGATCTGATTGACCTGGCTGCTGGCCAACGACGCTAAACTTTCCTTGTTGTCATTCTCAATAAGTTCCTCAGCTGAACCAGCCTCTTCCGGCAACACGGTGAGCAGTGTCAGTTGAGCGCCAGTTGTCTCGGCGAGCCAGAGTCCTTTCTTGATAGCTTCCTGAGTTGGGAGTGGAAGCTCGCTCGTTTTTTCATTGAAATCAACACCGACGAGGATGCGTTGCAAGCCTTGCATGGGAGAACCTTTTCCGTTTCTTGAGTCGTTATCTGATTGAGGTGTGCTGACGATGCTCGATCTGTGTATTGAAACAACATTTTCCCCTCCCCCTAGCCCTCTCCCTCAGGGGAGAGGGGACAAAGGTTGTTGTTTTGCGGCGGTCTATTGAGTATTCAATTATTGACTCTCCAAGTCTCGCATCAGCCTCGCAGGCCGACTTGTTGCATTAGGCGGTCGGTTGCCTCATAGGCTTCCTTGACCCATTCTTCGATCTTATCCGGCTCGGGGGAATACTCCAGTTCAATTGAAATCGCTCCGTCGATTTCCAACTTTTTGATTTCTTTCAGGTAGGGAACGAAATCGACGACGCCTTGTCCCGGCGGCAGATCGCCATGTTTCTCGCCATTACAATCGGAGATGTGGACATGGAAGGCTTTACCTTGCAGCTTTGCAAGCTCTCCAGGAGCATCGCCTGCCAGATGTAAGTGGGAGACATCGATGTTGGCGCCCACTTTGGGGTGGTCGACTTCGTCAATAAATTCGACCATCTTGTCAACACTGTTCAGCAACGAGAG
Source organism: Planctomicrobium sp. (assembly GCA_030626405.1). Taxonomy (GTDB): domain Bacteria; phylum Planctomycetota; class Planctomycetia; order Planctomycetales; family Planctomycetaceae; genus Thalassoglobus. The sequence continues at coordinate 12,301 of DAOUPA010000101.1, read as the reverse complement.
CGGAAACGGTTCCAGTTCAAGCGCAATTTTCACTCCCAGATCATCGGCGTAATGGGCCAGTTCCATGCAACTTTCGACGCCCCACTGCCATTGCTCCTCAGGCGTGATCACCTCTTGATTCCAGATGTACTCACCGAGGACCAGCAAGAGATTGTCGGCCTGATATTCATAAACCAGATCGAGGTAGGCTTTGCAGCGGTCAATATGAAATTGTTGCACACTAGGATTGAAATCGATCAACCCGACAGCAACGCAACAGATGGATCGAATCGGCAACTCATGGCGGTCGCATTCATCCTTGATCAACCTCCGTTCCCGAACATCGATTTCGAGAGGGTCGGTAAAGATATCAATCGAATCGAATCCGAGAGACTTCGTTTTCTCAATTCCCCAGGCGGTATCGCGCCCTGCCTGTGCCCATGCAGAGTTAATCAGTCCCAATTGCATCGAATTTCGCTTGTTTGTCTAGAATGTTATGGTCAGACCGGTGGAGTGCCGGGACGATGATCACTAAGATAGCGGTTTCAATCGAAAAATTCGAACCGATGGGAAGTCTGCTCAAGACGTTTGAGACTGACTCGTTCCTATTCGAGCATCGTGCTGAATGAAAACGTTGAGCGTATCGAGTAGAGCATAAAAATGCTCCTCAGCGATAAACCCTCAACGATAAACGGTTTTCCAATTTCGATGGACGTCTTTGTCGGGCGTCAACCAAATTACAAGAGACATTTTAACTTCCGGAGTCTTCAACGATGCCAGTCGCTACACCACAACAATACGCAGCCATGCTCGATGCTGCTCAAGCAGGTGATTACGCTTACCCAGCCATTAACATTAGTTCGCTTGTCACCCTCAATGCAGCCTTGAAAGGGTTTGCCGATAAGGGTTCTGACGGAATTATTCAGATGTCGACCGGTGGTGGCAAGTTTGCATCCGGGTTGAATGTCGGCGACGAAGTCCTCGGCAGCATTGTTCTGGCAGAAGCCTGTCATCGACTCGCAGAGCGGTACGACATTCTCATTGCTCTTCACACAGACCACTGTCCCCCCAAAGCTGTCGACAGCTTCCTGAAACCTCTGATTCAGGCAACAGCAGATCGTCGCGCAGCCGGACAGGGGAACTTGTTTCAGTCTCACATGCTGGACGCGTCGAACCTGCCTTTGAAGGAGAACATGGAGCTTTCCAAAGACCTCCTGAAGATGTGCGTCGAGAACGAAATCATTCTTGAAATTGAAGCAGGTATTGTTGGAGGAGAAGAAGATGGCGCCGCCGGAGCCGACATGGAAAGTGTCCCCGACGATAAAATGTACACCTCTCCCGAAGACATGGTCGAAGTCCACGAATCATTAAACGAGATCGGGCGATTCCTGTTCGCCGCAACGTTTGGAAATGTTCATGGTCACTACAAGCCTGGTTCTGTTTCACTTCGTCCAGACATTTTGAAGAGCGGACAGGAAGCAGTGATGGCAAAATACGGCAAAGATGCCGAGTTCGATCTCGTCTTCCATGGCGGTTCAGGAACTCCTCGCCATGAACTCGAAGAGACGTTGGCTTACGGCGTCGTGAAGATGAACATCGACACCGATACTCAATACGCCTTCACACGCCCCATCGTCGGACACATGTTCGAAAACTACGAAGGTGTCCTCAAAGTCGATGGCGAAGTCGGCAATAAGAAAGTCTACGATCCTCGCTCGTACCTGAAGAAAGCAGAAACCGGAGTTGCCGACCGACTTGGACGAGCCTGTGACGACCTCCACTCCACTGGTAAGTCAATCTTTGGAACCGTCTAAACGTAAGTTCAATTGACCTTTCCAAACCCTGTTCGTCCCTGCGACGGACAGGGTTTTTGTCTGCGCGTGAACAAGTTCTCGACCGAATCGAGCCTCTTGGTGGATTGCAATATGGCAATTGTTTACGCTTGTCTTTGATCTGGTCGATGCCTGCATTGTCATCGTTCTGTTATTCCATCTTCGTCCACGAGGAACCGTCCATGTCTCGTCACTCAGTTCTGTTCATCCTGCTCGGTTTGGCACTTCTGCTGGGTTGTGGTGGGGATAATTCGAACTCAAGTGAAGAGAGTTCGACATCCAGTAACAGTTCCAGCGATGCCCCTGTCGAATCGCGAGGGACGATCGGCTTCTCTGCGCTCACGCTGAAGAATCCATTTTTCAAAGTTATCGCCGACAGCTTGACCGAAGCCGGAAAAGCAGAAGGTTTCGAAGTCATCGTCAACGACGCTGAACGCGATGTGAATACGCAGTCGAAGCATATCGACAACTATATCTCTCAAGGCGTCGCGGCAATTGTCATCAATCCTGCGGATCGTATCGCGATTGGTCCCGCCATCAAGAAAGCCAACGAAGCCGGGATTCCGGTTTTCACTTGTGATCTGCAGTGCGTGGCGGATGATGTCGAGATCACTGCTCACATTGGCACCGATAATTACCAGGGTGGTCGCCTGGCGGGGAAAGCGATGATCGAGGCTCTGGGAAGCCAGGGAGGAGAAGTTTTAGTTTTGCACTTCAAACAGGCGAATTCCTGCGTAGAGCGTGTCCGCGGATTCACCGACGAAGTGAACGAACACAATATCGGTAAAGAAGACGGCAAGATTCAAATCGTTGCCGAACTCGAGGGCGGCGGTCTTCGCGACGAAGGTTTCAGTGCGACGCTTGATGTTCTTCAACAGCATCCAAATTTGAATGGAATTTTCGCGATCAACGACCCCTCCGCGCTTGGAGCCTATACGGCTCTCAAGCAGTCTGGGAAAGAAGACCAAATCAAGATCATCGGGTTTGATGGACAGAAAGAAGGAAAGCAAGCGATCAAAGAAGGAAAGATTTACGCCGATCCGATTCAATTTCCAAAGAAAATGGGAGTCGTCACTGTCGAAAATATCGTCAAATATCTTGATGGTGACGATATTGAAAGTGTTCAGTTGATTCCGACGGAACTCTACCGACAAGAAGACGGAATGAAAGACTCGTTGTTGCAGTAAGTCCGTTTTGCGATCTGTCCCGACGTTACCTTTCTCTGACAACATTCATTTCAAACTGAGCTTTCGATGACGGCGAATGTTCTTCAAAAAGGTGTTCCGCTCGTTGAAATGCGACGGATTTCGAAGTCGTTCAGTTCGGTTCAAGTCTTAAGCGGCGTCGATTTCACACTCTCTCGTGGGGAAGTTCTGGCTCTTCTGGGTGAGAATGGTGCTGGCAAAAGCACTTTGATGAAGATCCTTTGCGGGATTCATCGTCCTAGTTCCGGCGAAGTTTTTATTGACGGAGAATCGCTGACTCTTGGGAATACACAAGCAGCACAAAGAGCTGGCGTCAGCGTGATTCATCAGGAATTCAATTTAATTCCAACGCTGACCGTTCGCGAAAATCTCTTCCTCGGTCAGGAAGAGTTTGTCTTGAAACGCCTGCCAGTCAAGCAGGAGAAAGAGAAAGCCAACGCAATCTTTCAGCGACTCGGGGTCAGTCTCAACATGGAGTCTCGTGTCAGCAGTTTGACCGTCGCGGAGCAGCAACTCGTTGAGATCGGGAAAGCGCTCTTGCTCGATTCCAAAGTGATCGTCATGGATGAGCCAACCGCAGCGCTCTCTCCACAGGAAGTGAAAGGGTTGTTTGAGGTAATCCGAGAATTACAAGGGCAGGGAATTTCCGTTATCTATATCAGTCACCGACTCGATGAGATTTTTGAAATCAGCGACCGCATCACCGTGCTTCGAGATGGAACTCATGTTGCAACGAAGCCGACCAGAGAACTTTCGAGAGATCAACTCATTGAATTGATGGTTGGTCGGACTCTGGAACAGGAGTTCCCGAAACGTAACGTCGTGATCGGTGAGAATCGTCTCGTCGCCAACAATTTATCGAGAGGTCGTAAGGTTCAAGATGTTTCATTCTTGGTGAAACGGGGAGAGATTGTCGCACTCACAGGATTGATCGGCGCAGGTCGCACAGAAGTTGCGCGCCTGTTGTTTGGTGCCGATCATTTGGAATCAGGGAAGATCACTCTTAACGGAAAGTCGATGCGAATTAATAGTCCAAGACAGGCGATTGCCGCCGGGATTGGGTTTCTCACTGAAGACCGAAAGACTCAGGGGTTAGTGGTTAACCAGTCGGTCTTGCATAACTTTGGTCTCCCGAATCTGCGGAAGTTTTCTGGAGCCTACGGCATCAATCACCGGCAGGAGCGTAACGCTTTTGCGTCGTTTCAAAAATCAATGCGAATCAAACTGGCAAACCCGAACCAACCAGCAAAAACTCTCTCCGGAGGCAATCAGCAGAAAGTTGTTTTAGCGAAGTGGCTTGAACGAAACTCTGATGTTGTCATTTTTGATGAGCCGACACGCGGAATCGATGTTGGAGCGAGATACGATATTTATCAACTGATGAACAAATTAGCTGCGGATGGGAAAGCCATCTTGATGATCAGCAGCGAACTCCCCGAAGTCCTCGGAATGGCAGATCGAATTCTGGTGATGCACGAAGGTCGATTGACCGGTGAGATCACCGATGTGAAAAATGCAACGCAGGAACAGATTATGGCTCTGGCTGTTCAGTAACGTTCATCGCCATGCGTCCTTTGGGAAAACAAAAATCACGACCATTATCAATGATCAAAAAACTTCTCAATTCTGATTTCATTGCCCACTACGGATCGGTGTTTGTATTGCTGCTGTTGTGCTCTTATTACAGCTACGCCACGTATGGAGAACAACATCCTATCTCGCCATCCGCTGGAAAGGTTCTCGGAAAGCGAATTGCTGCAGAGGTCGGTGACGGAAGTGTTCTAATTGTCATCCGCAACACTGCCGGAGACCGTACGTTTGCAAAAGCGATTGAAACCGAATTGAAGGCACGCAGCGTTTCTGTCTTCGGAACGGTTGCCGGGTCGCCTGCGGAGATTCGAAAAGCGATTGAGCAGGCAGGCGAGTCCGGTCAAAAAATCTCAGCAATCGCGACGCATCAGCCAGGGTCGCTCTTTGGTCCGCTCCGTGAAGGCAACATCAATAAACTTCGAGAGAAGCATTCGGCGCTTTCAGAAGTTCAAGTCGTGTTTCCAAAGAGTTACTTCTGGCCCAGTTTTTTGACTCGTGAGAATATTGTGAATGTCGTCAACCAAAATGCCGACATCGCCATCATTGCGATTGGAATGACGATGGTGATCATCACTGCCGGAATCGACTTGTCTGTTGGTAGTCTGCTGGCGATTTCCGCAGTCATGACTGCCATTTCTCTGGAAAGCTTTGGGGGGGCAGACGCTTCGGTCGTCACAATGATCGCGTGTGGCGTTCTGGGAATTCTCGCTTGCGCGGTGTGTGGCCTATTCAATGGAGTGATGGTGACGTTCTTTCGCGTTCCGGCGTTTATCGTCACTCTCGCAACGCTCATGATTGCTCGTGGGCTCGCGCTCATCATGGCCGTCCGTTATCAGGCAAGTCTCTCAGGCGGAGCAACAGAAGGAACGCCGGAAGCGATTTCAATCCAGGCAGATGCCTTCAACTGGCTGGGAAATGGAGTCACCTTAGGGATTCCCAATCCGATTATCTTGATGATCGTCCTCTACTTGAGCGCCCACTACCTGATGAGCCAAACCGCGTTCGGTCGATACGTTTACGCCGTTGGTGGAAACTCTGAAGCGGCAAGATTATCCGGGGTTCCTGTGATGGGAGTCTTGATCGCCGTCTACGTCATTTGCGGGACAATGGCAGGGATTGGCGGAGTGGTCGATGCCTCACGATTCGAAGGTGGTCGTCCGAACGCTGGTGAACTTTACGAACTTCAAGTCATTGCTGCAGTCGTTGTGGGAGGAACCAGTCTCGCTGGCGGTGAAGGAAAAATCTTCGGCACGTTGATCGGCGCAATGATCATCGCCGTGATCCAAAACGGCCTTAACATGGCAGGCGTTAAAAGCTACGAACAAAAAGTCGTCTTCGGTGGGTTGATTCTGGCCGCAGTCATTCTGGATCAGCTCAAAAAGCGACGCTGAACGCCACGTCAGGATGAAAAAACAGATGCTGGAATATCGGCTGTCCACGATCTATGCTGCGCACATACTCAGTATTATCATAAGAGAAGCTATGAACCTCACTCCTATCGAACAGCGTCTTCAATTCGGTCTCGAAGTTTCCGCACAGGCGGAAACGATTGTGATGAAGTATTTCCTGAACGATTCATTGCATGTCATGCTTAAAGAAGATCAGTCGCCGGTAACAGTGGCAGATCGCGGAGCCGAGGAATTCCTGCGAGGGAAGATTTCTCAGGAATTTCCTGATGATGCAATCATGGGCGAAGAGTTCGGTGCTCAAGATGGAACAAGCGGCTACCGCTGGATTCTCGATCCGATTGATGGAACGAAATCGTTCATTCATGGAGTACCACTCTTTGGAATGCTCATTGGATTACAGTTTGAAGGCGAACCGGCCGCTGGAATTTGCCGAATTCCGGCAATGAAGGAAGTGGTCTATGCCCATCGCGGCGGCGGTGCCTGGTGGCAGCGAGGTGACTCGGAACCGGTTCCAGCCAAGGTGAGCCAAACAACCGAACTGAGTGATTCGCTCTTCCTCTTTACGGCAGTTGAAGGCTGGCAGGAAATTGATCGCTACCCACTACTCGGTGAATTCTCCGAAGCGTGCCGACTCTCGCGAAGTTGGGGCGACTGCTACGGACACATCCTTGTCGCCACCGGTCGGGCGGACCTCATGGTTGATCCTCTTCTCGCAGAATGGGACGCGGCAGCTTTGATTCCGATCGTCGAAGAAGCTGGCGGAGTCTTTATGGACTGGACCGGTCAATCGACCGCCCTTGGAGGAAATGGGATTTCTACGACACCAGCATTAAAAGATGCGGTTTTAGAGAAGGTTCGTTAAACACATAGAATTCCATGTTCTCAGACAAAGATCTCGATATTCGATTTTCATTGAAAAATGTGTGAGCACGCTGAAAATGGACGTTGAGGAAGCATCGTCGGGTTCATCTTCTGAATGATTGGGAATGGAATGAATTTCGATAATTGGTTTCTCACTGTCTTTCCAGTGTTCTTTATTGGGATGTGGTTTTTCGTTTTGAAGATGCTCTCGATGATGAGTGGTTGGGCGAAGCTGGCAGAGCAGTTTCATTGCAGTGGAACATTTGAAGGGAGGCTACGTCGATTTCAGTCTGCTCGAATCAGACAAGTGAACTTCAGTGGCTGTCTAAACATAGGTGTCTGCGAAGAGGGATTGTATTTAGTTCCTGCTATATTTTTTCATGCTTTTCACAAACCATTGCTCATCCCTTGGTCTGAAATCGTTGCTGAACCTTTTCAAAAATTTCTTCTGAAAGGGCACAGGGTCACAATTGAATCTTTCCCCAGTATTCCGATTGAGATTTACGGGAAAGTGTTTGACGACCTGCTGAATCAATTAAAATTAGAACTGGCGTCACTCGCTCAGACTTGTGAAATTCACACTGAAGGGGAGCTCAATGCCGGTGAGTGAAAGTTTTTGCCGCCTCTTGAAGATCTCAAACTTGCCGACAATTCCTGTGCGATATTGACACCCATGGTCATCCAGTCGACCATGGAGGCGTTCAAGACGCAACGAGAGTAATTGTTCATCATGAATCTGGAAAACATTTTGCGAATTTTTCGTTTCACAAAACATCGATACTGCCGGTCGATGCTCTGCCTGAGTTTCGTGTTCGCCATCAGTTCCACCACGCGAGCGGAGGATCTGTACGAGTCAGAGATCAAGCCTCTACTGAAAACGAAATGCTGGGCATGCCACGGACCGCTCAAGCAGGAATCAAACTTGCGACTCGACTCTGGGGAACTCATCCGCAAAGGTGGCGATTCGGAACCTGCAGCGATTCCCGGCGATGCGAAGCAATCCCTGCTCATTCAGCGAATCTCATCAGATGATGAATACGAACGAATGCCTCCAGAAGGGGAACCGCTCACAGCGAAGCAGGTCAAGTTGCTGCGCCGCTGGATCAACGATGGAATGAAGTCCCCAGAGAATGAGGAACCACAACGAGACCCGAGAGAACACTGGGCGTATCAACCACTTCATAAGAAAGCAGGTGAAGCTACTGCAAAGAACACTCATCCGATCGACTTCTACATTCAGCGAAAGCTGGCAGCCGCTGGCCTTGAGATGGTCCCGCGCGCCGACCCCAGGTCACTTCTGCGTCGGTTGTTCTTCGATATGCACGGACTCCCACCGAGTTTGGAGCAAACGAAAAACTTCGTCAACGCCCCAACAGCAGACGCATTCAACGCCCAGATCGAAAACCTCCTCAACAGCCCGCGTTATGGTGAACGCTGGGGGCAGCACTGGCTTGATGTTGTCCGTTACGCCGACACACATGGGTTTGAAGTCAATACCCCACGAGAAAATTCTTGGCCGTATCGTGATTACGTCATTGACGCTTTCAACAGCGACAAGCCATACGACCAATTCGTTCGTGAGCAGATTGCAGGAGACCATTTCAACGCCGATGCCGGAACCGGATTCCTGGTCGCCGCCGCTGTCTTGTTGCCAGGACAGATTGGGAAAGATGAACCTTCCAAGCGATTGGCACGACAAGACTCTTTGGACGAAATGATCGTCGGAACGAGTGCGACTTTCCTTGGTCTCACTTTGGGATGTGCACGCTGCCACGATCATAAATTCGACCCACTCACACAAGCAGACTACTACGCCATGCAGGCATTTTTCGCTGGCGTCGACTATGGCGATCGAGAAATCAAGGATGAAGACTACAAGCGTCGACAGAAAGAAGCAGGCGCACTCACTCCTCAGATCGCAGCATTAAAAAAAGAACTCCTAAAGCATGAACTTCTCGCCGAGACAAGCGAGACCATCATTATCGATGATGAAGATCTAGAACGAGTCACAGTACTCAAAGAGAAGAACGGTCACGGTCAAAACCCGAAGGGAACAGGGCGCGGCCAACTCAACGATTCTGGTTCAACATCTTGGATGCCAAATTTCGGTCGCGGACGTTACACATGGTGGGACAATCATCCCGGCGAAGATGTAATGACTTACAATCTGGGAGTTGAAGGGGAATACCAAGTCTGGATTTCCTGGGGAGTCCATGGGAGCGGAGTTCACACGCGCGATGCACGATATGTGCTCGATGTTGACGGAGACCTAAAAACGACAGCCGACCAAACAGAAATGGCTCAGGTCGATCAATACTACATGGAGGGTCAAACGACCGGCGAAACAGAAAAAACACCACTCTGGAGCAGTTTGCGAAACGTTGGCATCCACCGACTGATCAAACAGAGCAAGCTTATTCTGCGTGGCGGCGAAACAGGCACTGGCATCACCGCCGATGTGATCGTGCTTCAAGCAGCCAAAGAAAATGAGCCGAACCTTCAGCAACTCCCAAGCTTTCGAGCGCCTGTGAAATTCGCGAAAAACGTGGAACGTTTCGCTTCGATTACCGCGAAACGAATTCGCTTCACATCGTTCGAGACAACCAAAGATGATCGATACGAGCCATGCATTGATGAACTGGAAGTTTTCACCTCGGACGAAACTTCTGAAAATATCGCTCTCGCCAGCAACGGAACGGTTGCGACATCGTCGGGGAATTATTCCGAGACCGGTCGACACCAACTCAAACACATCAACGACGGTCAGTACGGGAATGAGCGAAGCTGGATTTCTAATGAAAACGGAAAAGGTTGGGTGCAGTTGGAATTTCCAGAATCAGTCTTGATCAATCGCGTCGTTTGGGGTCGGGATCGAAACGGTAAATTTCAGGATCGCCTGCCAGTTCGATACCAGATCGAAGTCGGTGACGAGCAAGGAGAATGGACAACTGTCGCGACCTCGCAAGATCGGCTCCCCATCAACACTCCTTTTGATGAAACGACCGCACGCGTTCGAAATTCTCCGGACAGTCAAGGCTCGGAGGCTACCAAAATCGCAGACAAACTCGCGTCTCTGGAAAAGAAACAATCGAAGCTTCGCGAATCGAAAATGGTCTACGCCGGACAGTTTCGGGAGCCTGACACAACGCATGTTCTGATGCGAGGTGATCCAGAACAACCAGGCGAATCGATCGCACCGCGAGTGCCAAAAGTCTTCGGTGGTGTTGAACTCTCAGTTGAGGCAAAAGAACCGCAACGCCGGTTGGCTCTTGCTGATTGGCTGACCTCACCGGACAATCCGCTCACGGCTCGCGTGATGGTCAATCGCATCTGGAAAAACCATTTTGGAACAGGTCTCGTCGCAACACCCAGTGACTTCGGAGTCAACGGTTCCGCGCCATCGCACCCAGAGCTACTCGACTGGCTGGCGAGTGAATTCATTGAACACAACTGGTCGGTCAAGCACATCCACCGACTCATTCTCACATCGCAAACGTGGCAACAATCGAACCGTATTGATCCGGTTGCACAAAAGCTCGACGCCGACTGCAGACTGCTTTGGCGATTTCCTTCGCGGCGTCTTGAAGCGGAAGCAATCCGAGACAGCTTGCTCTTCGTGAGCGGACAATTGAATTACAAAATGGGCGGCCCCGGCTTTGATTTCTTTAAGACGCGCGGTGGCCTCAGCGGATTCCCACCGGTCACTGAATTCAACGAAAACGGATTGCGCCGGATGATTTATGCTCACAAAATTCGCATGGAGTCTGTCCCGGTATTTGGAGCGTTCGACTGTCCAGACGCCGGACAAGCGGCCCCATCGAGAAGCCAGTCCACCACAGCGATTCAGGCACTTAATCTTTTCAACAGTTCATTCGTCGCCGAACAGGCATTCCTTCTCGCAGACAAGATCAAAAACGTTGAGAGCACATCAACAGAACAAGTTCGCAGCGCGTATTTACAGACTCTTGGACGAGAGCCATCGGAAATCGAACTCAACGCGGCGACAACTGTCGTTGAAGCACATGGTCTGCCAACACTCACCCGTGTTTTACTGAATTGCAACGAATTCTTAATGCTTCCTTGATCATCTTTACTTCACGGTTCCTGGAACAAAAATGTCACACATCGATTCAAATTTACTGAGTTCGCCTGGACGGCAGCTTCTCGCGAGACGAAGCTTTCTCAGCCAGACCGGAACATCGCTGGGCGCGATTGCTCTGGCGAGTTTGCTTCAAAAAGACGGACTCCTCGCCGCCCGAAAACCAGAGGTTGATCCAGCGCATCCGCACGCTTCTCGGAAATCTCACTTTCCAGCAAAGGCCAAAAACGTTCTTGTCATTTTCTGTGCCGGGGCTTGCAGCCAACTTGAAACATTCGATTATAAGCCAGAGTTGATCAAGCGAGATGGAACTCCACTCGAAGGTGGTCCGGCGGTGACATTTCAAGGACCTGCCGGAAATTTAGCGCGCCCGCAGTACAAATTCAGGCCGTATGGCGAAACAGGAAAGATGGTTTCGGACATGGTTCCAAACCTTGGAGGACTCGTTGATGACATCTCGTTTATTCATTCTCTGACAAGCAAGTCGAACACACATGGTCCGGCAGAAAATTTTCTTTCGACCGGATTTGTGTTAGATGGATTCCCCAGCATCGGAGCCTGGGTCACGTACGCCCTCGGCACCGAAAGTCAGGATTTGCCAGCGTTTGTTTCCATTCCAGACCCACGCGGAGTCCCGCAGGCAAGTGTCAACAATTGGGGTCCGGGATTCTTACCAGCCGTGTTTCAAGGAACACCGTTGAGTGCTTCCAGCTCGATTCGAAATCTGTCGGCTCCAGCTGAATTTGCAGGCGAAAAGGACGTTGCCGCCAGAGAACTCTTGCGATTGGTGAATCGAGAACACTTGAAGCGTCATCCCGGCGACAGCACACTCGCAGCGCGAATTGCCAGTTACGAGCTTGCCGCGCGAATGCAGTTATCGGTTCCGAAAATCAGCGACCTCACAACAGAATCACCTGCCACTCTGAATGCCTATGGTGTTGATTCTCCGAACAAGATCAAGTCCGGTTATGCAAAAAACTGCATTCTTGCGAGGCGACTGATTGAAAACGGTGTTCGCTTTGTGCAGCTTTTCAACGGTGCTTACGCCAGCGGTGGGAAACTGAATTGGGATGGTCACTCGAAGCTCAAAGAGCAATACGACATCCATGGAGAAATCATGGACCAGCCATCGGCGGCGCTCTTCAAAGATCTCAAACAGCGTGGGCTGCTTGAAGAGACTCTGGTTGTCTGGTGTACGGAATTCGGGCGAATGCCTATGTTCCAGAAAGGCGCCAAGGGCCGCGATCATAATCCGTTCGGCTTCACTGCATGGCTTGGCGGTGCTGGAATCAAGCCGGGAGTCAGCTACGGCGTGACCGATGAACT
>DAOUPA010000277.1 GCA_030626405.1 Planctomicrobium sp. | reverse complement strand
GCCTAGTATTCTATAGCTCTTTTTGGCAGGACGCACAGAGTGCAAAAAACCTTAACCAACTCTGAGTCGGAGATTTCCAGGTCGAAACTTGCAAGGAGAACGGATTCGTTGAATTCTGGAACGAATGGTTTCCAGCTGTCAACGGTGCGAGAGCGGTTTTTCCGTGTTACGAATTCATTCAGCACAGACTGCGATCCCAGTTGACCACCACTTTTGAACTTTGAAGAGACTTCAAGCTGCCCGTCGCCAGTAGTGTTTCAGCAATCCACCCAGCTTGGTCGAACAGGTAACGTCCTTCAGCTTGATGGTCTCAATTTCTTCCGGCTGGTTTCCCCAACTCGGTGGCAGATTCTCTCTTGCAGAATGTCCGCATTCATTGTTGTACCAAGCCTGTGCTTCCCGGCAGATGTGGTTGAGATGCTTTTTAGAGACCACCACGAACTCATTCAGAACTTCATGCTTCAATGTCTGTACCACTCGTTCGACATGTGCCTGCAAGTTTGGCGACATGATGGGTGTCTGCTTAATCTCGCTGCCAGTCGATTTGATGATCTCATCGAACTCCTTTATGAACTTCGTATCCCGATCGTGCATGAGCAGTTTCGGTTCAAGTCCAATGTCTTCAGCGTCCTCCGGTTTCGTAGTCCTCAGTCATATCGTGAGTGTACTTCGAATCCCCCTCTGATCGTAGAAAAGACTGGATGTCGAAAATGGACTCTGGAGAATCCCAGAAGCCAAAAGGGCAAAAGTGGGTACAGATTGGCAATCTGTACCCACTTTGAATGCAGCAACATTTTTAAGAACTGAGGTCGCTTTTTCTTTGAACAAGTCTAACGACGTTATGGAACATAAACTGCTTACGACAACTCTTCTGATGCAATTTTTTCACCCCGATCAGGAGAATCATGATCGGGGGCATACCAGTGGGATCTTCCGATCTGCTTTGGGATTTTGAGACGACGCCTTGAGTCAGAGCTGAATGGGCTCGGTACACGCGAATTCATCCGGCACGGCCGGTGATTTGCCTCGGAGTTGTTCGTGATCCATCGCCTGTCACAAGGAATTATGCCGTGCCTGTCAACCGCCCGCGGCGGTGCTGCGATTGCTGGAGAGACATTCTCTCTCTGCACTGAAGTCGGCTGTACAGCATGCCTTGGAAATCGGTGCCAGCGGTGCTGATGCCGTTCGGCTGATCCTGGAATACCAACAGGAGGAAGCTGTCAATCTGTTCTGTCTGGAGGGTCGGCCTCATTTGAAGTCGGTGAAGTTCAGGCAAACCAATGTTTTGGCTTATCAATCATTACTCACAACCAACATCGGAAGATCTTTTCGATCATGGTCAGTGTCTGTGATTTATAGAAAAGGTGACATTCTCAAAGTGGAGCGGAAGCTCCGATCAAACCGTCTCGCGGCGTATCATACAGAAACGAAAAGCTTGGTGCTTTTGCAACACCATCTCAAAGCACTTCGTCTATCGACAATACTCAGCGAGTGTGAGAAAGTTGCCGGGCAGTGTGCCACAGACAACATTGACCACCTTGGGTTCCTGCTCAGGCTCTGTGAACTGGAGTTGATTGATCGAGAACGCCGAGCTGCTGATCGACGTCTCAAAACGGCTCAGTTTCCGAACCGAGAACCCTCGGATGAGAATGTCGCTTTCTGCCTCGCGGGACAAGACTGTGCGGAACTAGAAAACTCACCCGCGGGCACGATACAAACTCTGGAGACTTTTGATTTTAAGTCGCAGCCTTCGTTGAACAAACTTCTCATTACCGAACTCATGCGAGGAGAGTATCTGGACCAGAGGGAAGATATTCTCCTGGTCGGAAATAGCGGAACTGGAAAAACGCATATTGCGACTGCGTTGGGAATCGCAGCGTGTGGTCAAGGAAAGCGAGTTTGGTTCTACCGCGTTACCGAACTGATCACGTTGCTCTTAGAAGGTCGCGAAGAACGGGATCTGCTCAGACTCAAAAGCAACTTGCCAAGCTGGACCTGTTGATCCTCGACGAACTCGGTTACGTTCCAGCCAGCAAGGTGGGCGCCGAGTTGCTCTTCGATGTCATCAGCACAGCCTATGAACGTTAACTGTCGAATGGACGGCGATCAGGTCGTCTCGGACCGCCCGGGATACCCTGCCATACCTGCGACTCACAGTGTACACAACATTGGCATGAACTCCTTCAGTGAAGTTCTCATCGAATTCAAGAACTAGCAACTTCGCCAGGAGTGGATTGAGGAATTTTTCGCGTGTGGGGCAAGCCAATAAACCACCCATTTCTGCTTCAGCGAATCAGTCCCAGGTAGGCCATGCGTTTCCGCGGAATCGGGACTGATTTGGCTCCAATCTTGAGAAGTCTCAAAACGTGGTAAAAACGTACAGGCATTTTCTCAACGTTTCCTCGGAATCCGACCCAACTCACGCCAGGGGCCAGATGTTAGCCAGAAGTCGTGAACTCCTGCGGCATCATCACTTTTACCAACTTTGACCATTTCCGATTTTTTATCCGCAAGGGTAATGGGAATGAACGGCTCGCGAGTTGGTCTTGGAGCGTAGAAAACGGGGGACATATTCTCGAATGAGTGGAGCATCCGAAGATTTCCGAAAACATTCAGGATATTACGACACAGGGACAGACCATTTCCGCTGAACATAGTGAGGACTGAATGTACGTCTAACTACATGCCTGTCGATGGCAGGCAAATACTGTCAACTGGGGAAGAGAATTATGAAACGTTTTGCTGTTCTGTTCTACGGTGTCTCGGCTTATGCAATGTTTCTCGGAGTGTTTCTCTACGCCATGGGCTTTGTTGGCAATTTTCTGGTTCCGACACGCCTCGATGGTGTCCCCGAGTTGCCAATGGCTCAGGCACTGGTGATTAACCTGCTTCTATTGGTGTTGTTCGCCGTACAACATAGCGTAATGGCTCGGCCTTGGTTCAAGACGATATGGACGCGGTTCATACCCGAATCCATTGAGCGAAGCACGTACGTGCTGTGTACGAATATTGTCATGGTTCTCCTCTTCTGGAAGTGGCAGCCGATTGGCGGAGCTGTCTGGGATGTGCAGCAGCAGTGGGGACGAACTCTATTGTACGGATTGTTTGCCTTCGGCTGGCTGACCGTGCTCGTGACGACGTTTCTGATCAACCACTTTGATCTGTTCGGGCTGCGACAAGTGTGGATCTATTATCGTGGCAAAAACTACACTTCGCTGGTATTCAGCACTCCAGGACCGTACAAGTTCGTTCGCCACCCAATGTACATCGGATGGTTGATGGCGTTCTGGGCGACCCCCACGATGACCGTCGCTCACTTGCTGTTCGCTTTGGGAATCACCGCGTACATTCTGGCGGCAATATACTTCGAAGAGCGTGATCTCGTGCGGTTCCTTGGTCAGGACTACGTGGACTATCGAGAGAATGTCCCCATGCTGATTCCGAGAGTCACTTCCAGCACTCAAGCTACCGGGATACGTTCAGTGACCAGGGTCACTGAGCAAACGCCGTCTCTCGGAGACTCGACTGGATCACTGAGACGCCCCGTTAGCTGAATGCCCAAGAGTCAGATCATGGTACAATGCAAGACGAGTTGCTAAATCGTTCTCATTGCGATTGGTCGTTCCGAAACTGTAAACTGAATGGTGTGGTATCAAGGAGAAATTCCAGTGGAACCGGAATCGATCGCTCGCGCGTTGTGGCGACAGGCCAAAGCTGGCGATCAGTCAGCTTATGAGCAACTGTTCTCGTTACACGCCGATCGTGTACTGGTTTTCATTCGGGCGCGACTTGGAAAGCTACGCGAGAAGATCGAACCGGAAGACATTTTGCAGGACGTGTACCTGTCTGCTCATCGTTCTTTTGCAGACTTTGAATACACGGATGATGGAGCTTTTCTGAGGTGGTTGTGTCGTATCATTGATAATCGTCTGCGTGATTCTCACGACTATTTCACTGCAAAGAAACGGCAGGAAGTTCCCGTACCGCGTTCCGCACTCACCGGTCCGGTGACAGCTTTGAATCGAGTCGAGAACCGAGAGCGAGTCGAGAGTGCATTGAAGCGACTTAGCGATGAACATTGCGAGGTGTTGCTGCTGAGATACTTTGGAGGACTCAGTGCGGAAGAGACTGGACTGCGAATGAACCGTTCGGCAGGCGCTGTCCGTAATTTGGCTGCACGGGCACTCGTCGAGCTGGGAAAACAGATCGGATCCAACGACGACTCGCAAGAAGCGTTCTGAAATGACGATCGGCAAACGAGGTGAAATGGATGACTCAAACTGAATCCGAAAAACTTGAAGAGCTGGTCGCTGCGCATCTGGTGGGCGAGACTCCGGTTGTTCCCGAATCGCAGCAAGAGGAATTCGACCAGGCCATCGCCGCTCATGCCGCTCTGCAAGAGTTGATCGACGCAACACAGATCCAGCCGATGGAAGACTCCGATGAACGACGTCCGCCTGAATTGCCAGACGATTATCGGATCGAACGGGAAATCGGCAAAGGCGGCATGGGCGTCGTATATCTTGCTCATCAGCAGTCACTGAACCGGGATGTCGCGCTGAAAGTCCTGCGCCCTGGTGAGCAGACGTTTGGCCCTCTGGTGAAACGCTTTCTCGGCGAAGCGAAGCATCTCGCCCGGTTGAGACATCCGAACATCGTGTCGATTCACGAAGTCGGAGACGCTCAAGGTGAGCCCTATTTTACGATGGACTACATTGACGGTGAATCGCTGTCGGCTGATATTCGCCGTGGCCCGATGTCGCCAACACAGGCGCTGTCGATTCTCAAGCAGGTTGCCGAAGGCGTGCAGCACGCTCACAGGCAGGGCATCATTCATCGCGACCTGAAACCAAGTAACGTCCTGATTGACAATGAGGGCACCGCTTTCGTGACTGACTTTGGACTGGCACGAGACGTCAGTCAGTCGTCAGATCTCACACAGACAGGTGAATTGCTGGGAACACCGCAATACATGTCACCGGAACAGGCACGCGGGCAGTCGTCGTTAATCGGCGAAGCCACCGACATCCACGCGTTGGGCCTGCTGTTGTTTGAGATGCTCACCGGTCGAGCGGCTTTTGCGTCGTCATCTCCAGCTGACGTGCTCGTCCGACTACTCAACGAAGACCCGCCACTGCTGCGTTCGTTGGATCGTCGCATCCCGCGCGATTTGGAAACGATCTGTCAGAAGACGCTGCAGAAATCTCCGTTCGCGAGATATGCCAGCGTCAGTGCTCTCCTGGAAGACATTCGCCGCTTTGAAGCTGGAGAGCCACTTGTCGCGCGTCGCACCGGTGTCATCACACGCGCAACCCGCTGGGGTCAGCGGCACTGGAAACTCCTCACCGCAGTAGCGGGGACAGCAGGCATCATGTTGATAATTGCATTTGCAACCGGTCCACAATTGTTTGACAAGACGAGCGAAGAACTGATCGCGTTGGCCGGAGAACTAGACACAGATGGAAGACATGCGGAAGCAGTACGTGTGTATCGCCGTGCTCTTGAAAAATCTCAAGGAGAGCAACACAACGAAATTCTTAACCTGATGATTCGATGTTGCGGTGAAATCGATGATGCCAGAGAATTCATTGCTACCGCAGTACCAATTCTGAAGGACGCGCCCAATGCATCGTTCGGTAAACACGACTACCTGGCTGCGCAAGCGCTGTATACGGACATCATTGCAGAGCGTCCGAATCTGCTCGGACCGGCTGCAAGTCGTTCCGCAGAAGACTATGCCCAACTCAAGCTTGCCGCCAATCGATACGAAATTTTCCTGAACGGCCGACACGGTACTGATCAGGAACGCGAACTTGCCACAGTTAAGTTGCGCGAGATACACAGGTTTTTCGACGCACAGATCGAGCCTCCGACGCGTACTGATTCGGAGTCAACGGTGAACCAGTTGCCCGACGGTACTTCCGCTGAACTATTGGAAATCGCCACGGACGAATCCGTGCCGCATTGGCAGCGCGGCAAAGCAGCATATGCAGCCGGTATCCTTCTGGAACAATCGGATGACCAGAATGCAGCCAGGCAAGCATTTCATGAAGCCTTCGACCTGATGCGTTTGGTATTTCCGACTTACGAAGGGATCAGCATGAGAACCGTTTCATCGGGAAGACTCGGTGTAAAACATATCGAGAGCGCCGAATGCGGTCTGCTGCGGGATGTCTTCGCAGCGGTCAAGCGTCTCGATCCTGATTTTGAAGACGTGCTCCAAGGTGGTCTTCGCTTTCGAATCGTAAATGTCGAACTTCCGGACGAGCTTGCACCGAAACTGCGTGTCGAACTGTACGAACAGTCGATGAGCACATCCGCAGGCAGAGACAGATCGCTGCCACGCATTGTTCCATTCAAAGATCAGACTGCGTTCGTCGGTGTTGCAGACGGTCGATACAGAGTTGCGATTCGCTATGCGGGATCGAACTTTCACGGGGACGATGCTGGCCGCGTGAGTAATTTGATCGAATTCGATCTCAGTCACCTACCTAAGGAAGTGGAACTCAAAGGCAATACACTGGAGTTCGCGATTCCGGCCCGGATTGTCTCCGAGATTACACTCCTCGAACCAGCTGTTGACGAGACGGTGGATCTGCGTAGCGATTTTTTCCGCTGGTCCAGGATCGAAGGTGCGGAATATTACCATCTGGTGGTTGTAAAAAAAGACAGTCGCGTCGGTGAGGGAATCTATTATAAGGGTATTGAGGCGATGCGAGTCACCTCGAACAATGTTTGTCTGGGCACACTTCCCAAGACCGAGCAAAGTAAGGCCGGCTGGTTAAGGTTAACAGCCGGTACAACATTCACATGGAGTGTCCAAGCGTACGATGCTCAGAAACGCCAAATCGGTGCATCCATACAGTCCAACCGAAGTTTCATGGTGGGACACGGAATCGGTGATAAAGAAACGAATCGCTGAACGTTCACCTCAGGTTCGGAACCAAAGAACTCAGATCCGCACCGTCGTCAGACGAGCTACTCTATCGACTTACGCACGAGCGAGTACTTGCCTGGAAACGGTACGAGACACATCCGCATGCTTGAGTGAGTGAGCCCTCACGTTTGTCCTTAGTCATCTCAGAAAACCGTCAAAATAACATCGATTCTGCGAGTGCTAGAAAACGACCGTTTTTTGATTTGAGTCCCAGTTTCTCATACGTTTTCTGATTCAACGAATTCGTCTCAAAGACTCCGTACGCTTCTTCGGAATCTGGACTGATTTGGCTCCGATCTTGAGAAGTCTCAAAACGTGGTAAAAACGTACAGGTATTTCTCAACGTTTTTCGAGACTATTCAATATCGTGGTCTGCTAGCTATCACCAACTGAGCTTGGATACGACGGTGTCGAACAATTGCTCTGTGATTCGATGGTCACTTTCTCGTTCCAATTCACGAACTCCAGTGGGGCTGGTGACATTGATTTCAGTCATGAAGTCACCGATGACATCGATTCCCGTGAACAGTAAACCCTTGTCGCGAAGCACAGGGCCAATCTGCTCGCAGATCCACATGTCACCTTCAGTGAGCGGCCGGGCTTCTGTGCGTGCACCGGCGACCATGTTCCCGCGGTGGTCGCCCGGAGACGGGATACGGGCCAGGGCTACCCCCCAAATTGTCCAATCAGCTCAAGCCAGAACGTCCCATTGCTGACAAATTGTTGACCAGTTCCTCCTTCGAAACTTATTGCGAAAAACAGCTCAAGACTCTGTTAATTGGTCATCGGCTGCAGAAACTAAATTTCCACGGGAGTCGTGATCTTTCAACGGTGGAATCGCTTCTCACTGAACATGAGGAGACAGGAGTATTCACGCCGCCTCGTGATCCCAACTTAAACACTTTCATCTCAGAAAGACAAAATCTCAGGAACAGAACAAACGTAAAAACGGGCTGGGAAGCAACCGTCTCTAAACAAACCGCTCCCCAGCCACAGTGGCCGCCGGGCGAACGGTCTGCGCACCCGGATGGCTTGCTTGATATTACAACGTGGACCTCCATCGGGGACAGAGGTTGGTTTCACAATGTTCAGTATCTGTTGTAAATCGTTTCTTCTCGTGATTGCTTTGTTCGCGGTCGCACTCACAGACATCAACACCACGGACACCACCAAAAGTGGAAAAGGCAATTTTGAGGGCATTCCAGTGGAAGATGCGCTACCACCTGTTCGCTATACACTGCACCGTTTCACGCTGCCTGCAGATTGTCTGGCAGGAGTTTGGTCGGTCTGGGATATGAACGAAGAGGGAGAACTCGTCGGGTACTACGACGATGGCTTTGTCACGGGTGGCAAGCAACCGTTTTATCTGGATACGAGAACCGACGACACGATCGCCATGAACTTGAATGATCTTCAGTTCGACAAGGAATTCGGAGTGCCCGCTGGCTGGTACATTCAGAAAGCACTGGCTATTAACAACCTGGGGGACATCGCTGGCTGTCTCGTGAGGTACGACGATTTCGAGCAATCCCGAGGTTGCGTTATTGAGTTGCATCCGGATCCTCTTGACCTTTCAGTGAAGCCACGGATCCACCTCATCCCAGACAGCACGTGGTCACAGACCTACGTGCGACGCATCAACGACGCTGGCGTAGTCCTTGGACAAGGAGACTCGGAGACCGCATACGTTTATCGAGTCCCACTTCACGCTCACACAGGTGACGAGGCGGTCACAGTGATCCCGACTTCATTTGATGTATGGGAACAAGGATTTCTCACGAACCCGGTCGATGGAAGCCCGACGCTTGTGAAGGTGAGTCTGCCGACATCCAAGATTCTCACTTACAACGTGGACACCGACAAGTCAAACTTGGTCGACGTCTCTGATCTCGATATCTCCGAGATTCGTGATTTCAACGATACCGGGAGTTATTGCGGACGCTACGATGCTAGCAAAACAGATGACATATCGTGCTATCGAGATTTTGTCTTCGATGGTGAATTCCACGACTTGGATGAAGGCATCAGTTTTCATCAAACTCTCAACAACCACGGAGACCTTCTCTGCGAAACGCTCAACCACTGCCGTCCTGTGCTGTATCATCAAACACAGGGGTTAATCTTGCTCGATGTACGATTATTGCCCGAGACAGTGAGGAACAAGCCATCTGGGACAACAGCGGTTGGCATCACACTTCAGCCCTGAGTGAACGCAACGAAACCGGATTCCCAATCATTGCTGGGACAATGAAGGAAAAT
>DAOUPA010000784.1 GCA_030626405.1 Planctomicrobium sp. | reverse complement strand
GTCGGTCAGTACGCTATCGCGAGTCCACGAATGTGGCGAGTTGATTTCCACCCTGATCCTGAACTCAAGGGAGGCGAAGTCCATCAAGTTCACGGCCGAGAATACACCCTGGAGGCTCGCAATGAATGGTCAGTCAGTTACAGCAATGGAGAATATCGTGACTCGAACAACCCAGATTTCCGAGAAGTAATGGAGACGTTCGAACAGCAATTCAAGAACGGTTCCTGGTTCATCAATTGGGCAGAGACAGTGGCACCGTTGAAATTAGTAATGACACCGCATGAAAGCAAAAACCTTCTCGAAGGACATAAATTTGAATTCAGTGACAAGAAGAAGTCCGGAATTCACCTCATCCTCTACCCCACTCTTCCGGGTCTTCGCCGTAGCTATCGAAAGCTAGAAATCATCCTGGACAAAAAATCTCACTTACCCAATGCCGTAAAACTGCTCGACCCGTCAGGCAATACGGCAACAGTCTACGTTTTCCATAACAGGAAAACGAACTGCGATCATTCAAACGATCTGTTCAACATTGATCGCGACTTAATCCGTTAAGAATTTAAAACAGACTGAATCATCACTCCACAAATCTCAGCGAATACAGATCAGCATCTTTCATCACGAACCTCAAGCGGACAGGTTTGCCAATCAGGGTCGAAAGGTCGGCGTTTGAGTTCCATGTCACGATTCTCTCGATTTCGTTGCCGATTTGTTCGCGGCTGTCGGTGATGGTGAAGCCGGAAACTGGCGTGCCATCGGCGGTTTGGAGTTCGACGCGAATGTACCCGGCGGCGGAGGTTGCGAAGTTGATGGAGAGTTGCTTGCCGGTGAATGTGAACGGGCGGGTGAGCATTTCTCCACCGGAGTATTCGGCTCGCACCGAGGCGAAACCGTCCAGGCGCATGGAGTATCGGTGCAGGTGTGCGGTCGGTTGGGCGTAGTCTTGATTTACGTAGACCGACATCTCAGTCGGACTGGTTTGCACGATATTGAGTGCTGGATAGTTCGTTCGGGAAACCCAGTTCTTTGCACCGATCCCAGGTCGGATGAAGCTCGTCAAGAATGTTCGATCATAAACGCTGCCGCCGCGAGAGGTCATCAGCACCGCATCGGAGGTATCTTTGAAATACTTCGGATTCACGTTGATCGCGATGGCCTGCTCCTCAGTCACAACTTGTCGATTCGGCATGAACCGTGCCGCTGTGGCGAAATACAAATGCGGGGCACGAAAGTACGGGTGCGTCTGATTCGTATAGAGATGTTCGGCAGGGGCATCACCAAAACTCATTGGCACCGATTTGCTCCAATTGATGCAGTCTTGACTGGTTGCTCGCGAAACCGACCGGGTTTTCTTGTTCCATGTCCGGAAGTAGCAGAGATATTGCTTCTCAGTTTCTGACCAAAACGTACACGCTTGAGAGTCGAACGCGAAATCCTTGCTCGTGATCACTTTCTCTTTCGCAACTATCCAGCGTAAGCCGTCCGCGGAAACCAGCAGCGCCAGCCCTTCCGGATGAAGACCTG
>DAOUPA010000458.1 GCA_030626405.1 Planctomicrobium sp. | reverse complement strand
GCAGCGGTCCAATTTGAGATCGCTCGACGAATCCGCATGATTGCAGGAACCTGATCGAGGCTCTTGTGATTCGACACAGGAACGATTGCGAGAGGTATTCCGTTCGGCTCGCCTGAACACTGAGGCTTTGAATTGAAATTCATATTGGCCTTGCAGTCAGTTGCTGTTAAAACTCACCCTGTTCTCTCTTGGAAAGGTGATCGCCATGGAAGGTGAAATCGACTTGCAGATGCTGCTCAGTGGAGGGTCGTTTCTATTTACGGCCTACTTCTGGTTTGTGAGATCTCGTCGAGAGAGACCGAATCTTCAGTTCTACCAACTCAGCGATTACCGCTCGGCCTGCCGACGCCATCCTGACAATCCGGAACTCAAACGGCTCTGCTTGCAACAACTCGACACTGGTGGTGTGCTGATTGCCAATCACAGTTCACGACAGAATTCGATTGTGCTTTTCGACTGCTTCCTGCAAACCGACCAAGGTGCCATTCAGGGCGATTGGGGATACTCCGGCGATGATAAACCACCTTGGAACATCGGACCGGAGTCGTCAATCGCTTTTAGTCCGGCCTGTTTCTTTGATGTCCCGGAGGACTTTGCCGTCCCGGAAAATCCGGTGTTTCGAATCCAGTTCATCACCGCCAGCGGCAAAAGATTCTCGCATCGATTCACGAAACAGGCACCACGCTTAAGAGAAATCGCCGAACCACTAACGCGAGCAGCCTGAGACCGTTTCAATTTGTCGAAACGATTTCTTCCCGCTTACTGTGGTCCGGTATTCAACGAACGTAAGAACGCGACAAGGTCGGCGAGTTGTTGTTCGCTGAGGCCGGTTTCAAGGCCTTGCGGCATGACGGAAATTGCCGCCGGGACCATGGTTTCGATTTCGTCTCGCTGGATCACGATCGGATCGCCTGTTGTTTGTTGAAGCGAAAGCGTTGTCGCGGTTTCGTGGCTGATGAGGCCGGAGACGACTTTGCCATCTTCAGTCACAATGGAGTACGGCTCGTATTCACGAGCGAAGGTTTTTGACGGGAACAGAATCGCTTCGAGCAAGTCGCGCTCGCGACGAATTCTCCCGATGGCGGAAAGGTCCGGTCCGATCTTACCGCCTTTCTCTCCAATTCGATGGCACGTCGCACACTTCGATTTTTCATTGAAGAAGATTTCTCGACCGCTCGCAACACTGGCATGTTTCGTGAGTGGTTCCAGGCGATTCAGCTTGTCGGTTTGAGAAGCTTCCATCGCTTGCAATTCATCGAGCAAAGGTTGCAGCGCTTGTTTCGCACTGGCGGGCCATTTCTTCGAGAGCTGGTTAAGTTGCTGCGTCGCGAGAGTTTTTCGAGATCGCGCAGACGTGAATGCCGCTGCAATCTGCTGCAAGATGTCCGCATCGGAAACTTTCTGAACAACCTTGAGCAGTCCTTGCAGTTCCAATGGTCCCGCCATCGGCACAAGGTCCGCCACGACTTCCTGCTGTTCGGAGTTCAGGTTCGATTTTCCCAAAACGACGATCGACCGTTCAACATGAACCGGCGGTGTTCCGCCTTCAATCGTTTCGATGAGGAAGTCAAAGCTCTCGGAATGCAGGATTCCGACCGGCAGAGCTTCAATTGCCAGCAAACGTTTCGCGGCGTCTTCATTTGAGTTACTGGCGATCTGTTGAAGCTTGTCCGAAAACGAATGTTTCAAAGACTTCAATCCAGTCAAAGCTGTCATGGAAGTGGCGGCATTATTCGAATTGATGGCAGCTTTCCAGGCAGGCGTCCATTGCTTAGGGACTTCTTTCAGTGAAGAGCCTGAGATTCCAGTAACGAGCGCAACGAATTGCGTTTCATGATTGGCTTGCTGTCGCAGCCCTTTTTGGAGAACCGAACGAAGCGTTTCGGTGGCACCGAATTTTTCTATCAGTGTTGTGATACCAGCATCTTCGATTTGAACATCTCCGTCGATCCATTGATCGAGTAGACTCGCGACCGACGATTCCCAATCAGGGTGGTGTTCCAACACTTGTAATGCCGACTTCATTGTTCCTGAACCACCAGCGGCGATGACGTACATCACATCGTCTGGCGTCAGTTTCTCAGGTGCCATTTGATCGAGCGCCGTGAGCGCGACACGCCGTGTCGCGGCCTCTTTAGATTGAAGCCCTTTCCTCGTTTCTTCAGGCGAACTGATTTGCATGAGGGCGAAAATTAACGAGTGATCTTCGGAACGATCAATCAAGTTCGGAGCATGCTTCAGGATTGCTGCGACCGCAGACTTCTCACCAACTTGCCCCAGCGCAGTCAACGCTGCACGTCGGACGTGCGGTGATGCATCTCCCAGACGCTCAACGAGTCCTGAGACGGCGAGTTTATCCTTCGTCACCCCAGCAGATTTGCAGGCGATGGCGCGGACCGTTTCATCTCTGTCATTCAAGACAAGCCGGACCAACTCTTGAGCCTTCGGAGTTCGCATCCGCGTACATGCCCAGGCTGCACCCTGGCGAACTCGAATGTCACCGCGAACGATCAAACTCTTCAACGTCGGCAGAATCGAATCTCCACGCATGGCACACTCATCAATCGCGTACTCGCGAACGGCATACCGAGTGTCGTTGAGGAGTGCGGTAATCTGACGGTTTGTTAACTTCTTCCAATCAATGCTGGAACCGCGAGGATCAACATACTCCGGCATTCCCTGGCGCCTAATACGATAAATTCCGCCTTTGATGTCTGGCTTCGCAATTTGAGAAGTTGGGCAACCAATACGGAACCAGCCACCAGTGTCGATGAGCAGCAGCGAGCCATCGGCATCTTCCAGAACATCTGTCGGATGAAAGTCCGGGTCGCTGCACGTGAGAAATTCGTGTTGCTTGGAAGTGTATGTCGAATCTTTCTTGTCCAGTTCAACGCGAACAACTTGTCCAGTGTTGAAAATCGTGACGAACATATCGTCGGTGAATTTCCTATCTAAAATTCCACTGCGGTAACGAGTCGTTCCTGAAACGCCGACATGCCCGAACTGGTGTACCGGACCGAGGAGGTCGCCGGTGCGTGGCAATTCACCCAGTACACGTGCACTATGCGGATACGCTCCGCCATGCAGCCAGTGAACGAGACAGTCGATTCGTGGACCACTGTAGAGAATATTGACCGTGCCTAAGACATCGCCCGTGTCGGTGAAGTCGACTTCGACAGGGTTGTCCATGCCACCACCGCTGTGAATCTGAAGGTCGCTGCCGTCGGGCCAGGAAGAAAAAATGTATGATCCAGAACGCTTCGCGGTGACGTTCCCTTGTCGGTCTTCGACTTCGTGCCCATGTCGACCATCGCACCAATAGATTCTGCCATCCGGGCTGAGGAAACAGCCATGCACACTCGCGGCGTTGCCGCTGTAACCAAACGTGGCAGGCAGTTTTTCGCGAACATCCGCGACGCCATCGTCGTCGGTATCTTGCAATCTCCAAATGTGGGGTGGTGAGGCGACATAGAGTGAGTCGCGGTACCAACAGGCTCCCATCGGGAAAGTCATGTTGTCGGCGAAGACTGTCACTTTATCGAAAGTGCCATCGCCGTTTGTGTCCTCCAGCATTTTGATGGAGTTCGGAAGTTGCTCTTCGAGCTCTTTGGTGTGCAGATTCAGCCCGGCACTCTCGGCAACATACAGGCGACCGCGATCATCAAAGCCTGCCATCATTGGATGTTGAACGAGATGCGAAGCCGCCACTTTTTCGACGGTGTAACCTTCCGGAACTTTGATCAGTTTGCTCTTGTCGTATTCATCTTTGATCACTTTCGGTGAAGCAGCCACTTGGGCTTTTTCTTCTGAAATTGGAGGGTTGAAGATCACAGTCTGCGAGCCGCCACCGTGGAGCAGATCGTACTTCGGCAAGTTGTTTTCGGTGAAGAATTCATCGAGTCGCTGCTGCAATTTGTTCTGTTGTTGCTGGTGTTCTCTTCTCCCATGAAGATTGTTTTGCTCGTGCGGATCGTTCTTCAAGTCGAACAATTCGTTCGGACCGTTTGGTGAGCGTTGCGTCAGTTTCCAGGCTTCGGTCCGCAAGCAGCGCAGGAATTCGAATTCATAGAAGGCTTCCGACGCCCAGTCTTTGATCGTCTTACCACGCAGCACGGCGGAGAAGTCGCGACCCGGCGATGGGGGATCGTTCTTCAGGCTCTTTCCGAAACCGAGATAATTGATGAGCGTCGGCAGAAAGTCGTAGTTCGTGACCATGAGGTCGGAGCGTTGTCCAGCTTTGATCTTCTTCGGGTGCCGCCAGATCATCGGGATCTTCATCATCTCATCTGTTGCAGTGACCGGTCGAGTGTGGTCGCCCATCCCGTAAAACCCGCCATGCCCGCCTGCCCAACCTTGATCGGCTGCGAAGACGACAATCGTGTTTTCGTCCAGTCCTTGCTGCTTGAGCGCCGTCATCACGCGTCCGACGCCATCGTCGACGCCGCTCACTTCAGTGGCGACACGACGATTCGATGTGGGATTGTGGAAGTAGTCAAGATTGTTGTACTGCCACGGATGCGTGTCGACATTCGGAAACGACTTCATCTCCATATTGCGATAATGCTCGGCGTGGCGGTTTTGCCCTTCTCTCAACAAGAGTCGGCTCAGTGCATAAGGACCGTTGTAGGCGAGGTACAAAAAGAACGGTCGGTCGTCGTCCTTCTCGATGAAGTTGACTGCGTGGTCGGTCCAGAATTCGGTGAGGTACTTCGGTTCGGTACGCTGCTTACCGTTCTCGATGATCTTCGCATCGTAGAAAGTTGACGTCCCACCGTGCGGCATGGTGATCCAGTAATCGTCCAAGCCTTCTTGCGGTTGCATGTTGCCACCGAGATGCCACTTCCCGACCAGGCCGCAGCGATAGCCTTTTGATTTTAGGATTTCGGGCAAAGACTGGAATTCTTCGAGCGTGTTTCTGGCATCAGGACCGACTTGCAATCGACCACCATGCAGGAAGCAATGGACGCCATGTTGCGATGGCATCAGCCCGGTCAGGAAAGTTGCCCGCGTCGGAGAGCAAACCGGATTCGAAGAAAATGCCCGGGTCATCAGCGTCCCTTCGGTCGCCAGTTTGTCGATATGTGGCGTTCGAATTTCCTCGTTGCCGTAACATCCCAGCGTCCAGGCACCGTGGTTGTCAGTCAGAATAAAGACAACATTTGGAGGTTTTGGAGAATCGGCAGCGAATAGAAATCCGCTCAGGACGAAACAGAATGTGTAAAGGTAGGTTAGTTTTCGAAACAGAAACATCAGCCATACTCTCCGGCAAACAAAAGTCATCACCCTGAATTGGGTGGCTCGAACCGTGTTGAGCATAACTTTTTCAGTCGTCGTAAACCATTGCACAGCCAGAACTCCGCCACAAATCAGAAAGAGTTCTTGTGATTCAATCCAACACGCCGTATTCTTGATGCGTACGTAAGTGGTCGATAGT
>DAOUPA010000016.1 GCA_030626405.1 Planctomicrobium sp. | reverse complement strand
CCTGCGAATGGAGCGCTCACCGAGGCGAAGCCATCGACTCGCAACGAATAGCGAACAATGTGAGCTGTCGGCTGTGAAACGTGTGCCTGACGATAGAGATACATTCTTCGGTCATTGCTGCTCGCCGGGACGATGCCCCACGCCGGTGTGTTGTTGCGGCTGACCCAGTCGCGTGCCGTTGGTCCCGGACGGATGAACGACTCCATAAACGTGCGGTCATAGCGATTGCCGCCGCGAGTGGTCAGCAGAGCGACATCGCTGCAAAAACCGTGATGCACCTTGTCGGGAATCAGCTTGGCGACATCTTCGGATGGCAAGGCGCTCTTGATGAAGAACCGCTGACCCAGCGCAATGTAGAGGTGCGGTGCGCGATAATACGGCGTCGTGTTGTTCGTGTAGAGATGCTCCGGTTGTGTATCACCGTAATCCATTTTCACGAGTTCGGTCCATTCAAGACAATCGTCGCTCGTCGATCGCGAGATCCACCGCAGCCCGTCCTTCCACGAACGGAAGTAGCAGACGTAGCATTGCTCGTTCTCCGACCAGAAGGCACATGCCTGACTGTCGAATGCGAATTCCTTACTGGTCAGCACTGACTTCTGTTTCAGCTTCCAATCGAATCCGTCCGCAGAGACAAAGAGAGCCAGTCCTTCGGGATGCAAGCCAGCCAGAGACTTATACCGTTCATCAGCATCCACACCCGGTTTGCGATCAATCCAGGGCGAGAAGTTATGTGAATACGGCGGCCTACCAGCCAGCACGACGTTGTTCTCCTTCGTGCCATTGACTTCGAACAAGCCGAGCTTCGGTCGCGTCCACGTCATGCCATCTTTCGATTCAGACACGCAAGTCACTTCGCTGATGTCACCATCGTTGCCGAACTCCGCCCGCCCGCGATGGTATAGCCGCCACTGATCTCCATCGCGGATGACCGTGCAATAACCGGAATAGCGACCTTCCCACGGCTTCTCGCTGAACCGCACCGCCGGCCCCTCGCGTCGAGGCCGATGCAAAGTCAATCGAGCGCCGCCAAGTGTGTCGATCAAATGCCGGTCAACGAAGAGTTCACGGCGTGACCCGATTTTAATGGGCTCTTCTGCACCAGCAGCCAACGGTGGTGTCATCACCAACAGAAACAGCAGCATACGTTTCATGGTCATATCCTTTTCTTGTAGTCGAAGTCGTGAGGATCCTGTTGCCTTTCCAGCTACTTCACATCGGGCACACCGATTCGTTTCCCGCGAATGGCCGCGTGATCGATCGACAGGTCGTCCTTCAAATGCGTGATGACCGCGATCATGGGGCCACGGAAAGTC
This sequence comes from Planctomicrobium sp., assembly GCA_030626405.1. GTDB lineage: Bacteria > Planctomycetota > Planctomycetia > Planctomycetales > Planctomycetaceae > Thalassoglobus. The sequence goes on along the minus strand of DAOUPA010000016.1, from coordinate 30,536 downwards.
TGTTTGGCTTCGTCGATCTGCATAGTCACCTTTCCTCCCGCTTGATCGCCTCTTGCAAAGCGAAAGGCGACAGATATTTCTCGAACAGTCTCGGATTGCACGCGGCTAACGTGTTGCATATTATGAGACATGTCGATCATAATACGCACCTCATGCTAATACTACAAAAGGAGACTCCATGTCGCAACCCGTTGGAACTCTCGTCAAGGCGATGGACGTGCTCGACGCGCTGGGGGAGTCGGCACCCGTTGGCGTGCTGGAGCTGAGCCGCCGGCTGGAGATGGACAAGAGTGCGGTTTCACGTATCCTGACGACGTTCAAATCACGCGACTACGTGCGAGTTGTTGAAGATGGTCGCTACGATCTTGGTCTACGCCTGTTTGAACTTGGACAGGCGCTGCAGGAGCGGATGCCGTTCCGTGAAACCGTCATCCCGCACATCGACGCCATCGCCCGCGAGACCGACGAAACGGCTTTTGCGGTCCACTACAGCCAAGGACAGATCGCCTATCTTTACGACTGCGTTTCCACGCGGGACATCCGGCTCGGGGAACGAGCTGGCGATCGCGCCTCACCATGGAACCATCCGGCAGGCAAAGTGATTCTAGCCCATCACGATCAAGCCCACGTGCTCGCCGCTCTGGCAGCAGCCCGCCGCACGCAGCGCAAAGGTTTACCGACAGTCGAGAGCTTCCGCCGGGAAATGACGCAAATCCGTAAGCAAGGCTACGCCACTCAGCTCGACGCGGAAACATGTCTCGTCGCCGTTCCGGTGTTGAATGACACTGGTCCCGTCAGCGCCGCCTTAATGGTTGGTGGCCCGGCGTTCCGCGTGGCAACTTCCCAGACAAAATCACTCGCCAAGCTCCTTGCTCAGCACGGGAGAGAGGTGTCTCACTCGCTCGGATGGATTGCGAAATCGTACTAAAGGCACGCGTGGGCGACCGGAACATCGAAACATCGTCGGTTGTCGCCGATCGCCTCTCACTCGCAATAATCTGCGAGTGGGGCGACTGGATTTGAACTCGGTAACTCGTGATTAAGAAGCAAGATATGGCGAATCGTCGAACTGTCTCGACAAGTTTGGCTGCCAGTTTGAACTTGGCCATTGGATCTGCAAAACGAACGTAAACCCCAGCAGAGTAAGAAGAAACAGCTCGCCGCAAATCAATGCGACGAGCTGTTTTGAATTCAAGTCGGGATGACAGGATTTGAACCTGCGACCTCTTGACCCCCAAAGCACTCTCTCAAGCTGGTTGCAATATCATTTCTACCGCATGAATAATGCAGTTTAACCGCTTTCGCCTCTGTTGCAATAGTTCTCCTACCCTCTCACTACCACCCACTGAAATGCACGGAAAATGGGTAGTTGCGGGTAGGATATGGTAGTCAGTGGTAGTGGTTCTTCGTTCAGTGAAAACGAGCCATTTCATCTCAAAACAGGGCCAGACTTCATTCCTCGTTAGCAGCATGTCGGAAGGCTTAATTCTCCGCGCACGAAAGAAATCGGCAGTCAGTGACCACCGGTGCAGGGGAGCCTGAGATTGCCCTTTCAGAGAGTGTGTGTTCAGAACTCCGTCCATCGTGGGAAACAGTACGAAGAAATAGGAACATCTTCGTGTAGTTGTTTGCTTCTGGAAGTTCGGTGTGGGGCGATCAATGAACCGTCATCGTCGTACTGGCCCGTCTTTGGTGACGCAGAGCCTCGCGGTCTAGCCCGTCTGGGTGAGGCTCGTTTTCTGACTAAGTGTTTACTTAAAGTTCAATTGTGCACCAAACGACAAGTTTTTAGTTACCGATTTAAGTTGAATCATCTCACCAGATCTTGAACGTGACTCATCAGGAGAGAAACTCCATGCGGTATGTCCTGTGGGTCGGTTTTGTTTACAGTTTATTTTTGAGCTTTGCTCCAATACCGACGGCTGGCGGATATTGGATTGGATCAAAAACAGTTTCGGTGACCAGATGCGGGTATTTCTTTCCTTGGATCACGTGGTCAACAAAATCGGAGACAGTGCTATTCTTGTCTGCCAGACGTCTACCCAAACCAACTGCTCAACTCGCAACAAAGATCAATCTTCTGGCTCTCCACCCCCCTGGGTTTGACGAAGAGAAATTCCATGAATACATGAAAGGCAAAAAAACGGGCACCTACGGATACAACGTTCCTATAAATCCGGAAGGAGCAAATCCGATCTCCTTGATCTTCTATCTGCTGTGGAATGGTGGACTTCTAGTGTGCCTGATGAGGAACTATCGATTCCGATCAGACCAGCTCCCAATGGACCGCAAACGAACTGCGTATTTTTGTGATTTACCGATTGCAAACTTATTGTGGTTACTGCTTGTCTTCCATCTTTGTGTAAGTTTTGTGCCGGTTCCTGCTTTTTCTGGACTCATCGATATACCACCAGGTGTCAAATCAGTCAGTGGTGGATTCTTCCCGATTGTAGATCCACCGATAAAAACAAACAATTTGAAAATTTCATTCGTGTTGAATCTTCTATGGAATCTTCTCTTGCTTATGGCATTGACTACCAACCACAGGATTTCTCGAAGAATTATGAGTGAGTCGTCTGTTCTGACGTAGATACAGGTTGGACACGACGAGTACCTTGGTTGCCATAAATCGTACTGGCACGAGATGTTCTGCGAATGGATCCTGAGGACGGAAGGGTTTTGAAAGTGAATCGATCCTATCGACCATGCTGGCGTCTCTATCTCCGAGTCCTCTGGTGTTGGCGCTACAAATCCTGCTTGTGCTGTGCTGGTCGATTTTACCCCTGACTTCCGTGAAGTGTTGTAAGTGGGGCAACATCGAGAGTTGTTTCTGGCGAATCGTTCGATACCCGGTTCTCACCAAGCTGTGGGGCACGATCAGGTTTAGGCGATTTTCTTTTATCGCACCCACCTTGAAAACAACTTGGGATGCGAGTTTTTTCTTCCGAGTACGAATCATGTTTGAGGCCATCTAGTCAGCATCTTCGGCTCGTCGAGTACTGATTTATCCTGAGAACTGACACTTCTGACCTCTTTTAGTTTCTATTGGCGACAATGGTATCTACTTCTCGGAACACACCTGAGTGAACCATTCGTCCAGCTAAAGAACGTCAATAAATGCCGCATAAGAACATGAGAGGGTGTCTTGCTGTCAGGGAATGGTTTCTGCTCAGTATTTCGCATGACTTTGCGAATACTGCTACGTAACACGTTTCTTGCTCGATGTGACGTTGCCAAAGTTCTGCTTGAAAACGTTGTATATGGCTCCACTAGGCTGATTCAGGATCAGCTGGCAACTCTCCTCATCACTATTGATCAACGTTCGTCAAATCGACGGTACGCTGATCTTTCTACGTAAGCCCATCCAATAACAGAGGATGGAATGTAACCGCACATAGGCCTGTTTGCACTTACCTTGTAGGCGAAATTTTCAGCCTTCGTTTCACAGCCAGTTGAAAATCATGTAATTTGTTGTCGTCTGGATGAAACTCCTCTGGAGTCGAGGGGATTGGTGCTGATTGGAAGATTGGATGCCGAACGTGATTGGCGGTAGAGGGCTTTTGCAGAGATTGAACCTCGTGCAATTCCAATTCCATTTTATATTGTCTAACGAGTCCTCAAAACACAGTTTTGTAGGTTATTTTAGAATTCCTGGCCACAAGGGGTAACCTCGCTGGAAGAACTGCCATACTGTGGTGATGGACGACTATTTAGATATCGAAGACTCGCAACTTGAAGATGCGATTCGCTGTACGCGCGAAGGCCAATTGGCGGCCTTTGAGGTGGTCGTTCGTCGGTTTGAACGACCTTTGCGGACTTGGCTTTCCGGGCATACTCCGTCTGGAATTGACGTTGATGATTTGGCACAACGGAGTTTTGTTGCAGCATTTGTTCGACTTAGCGATTATCAACTGGGCACCGATTTTGGTGCATGGCTTTTTATGATCGCTCGGTATCAACTCAAGACGGAAACCACTCGTTTGCGTCGTGTCGCGGACTACCACACCCGCTACGCCCCCGAATTGTTGCAGCGCGAACTCGAGCGTCGCAGCTCTGAACCCGAGGAATTGCTGGTGGACAAACTGGGGCATCTACAGGCCTGTGTCGCGACACTCAGTGACCATGTTCGTCACTTTATTACCTGGCGTTATGACGAACAGATTTCATTGGATGAAATGGCGGCCCGGAGTGGTCGCTCGGTCGCAGCCGTCAAAAAACAGCTTTGGCTAGCAAGGCGGAAACTTCAGCAGTGCGTTGAAAATCGAATGGCAGTTGTCGAGGGAGATGTCTTATGAATGCTCCAGAACGATTTTCCGAACTGTGGACTGATTACCTGGAAGGGGACTTGGACGAATCCGGCTACAACGAACTTCGTGAGTTACTGGCCGGAAATGAGAATCTGTTAAAACTCGCCGCTGATCTGTATCAGACGCATCGTCTGCTTGGTCTGATTGTCGAGGAAGTGCCAGAACGACAGGAAGAGTTTATTCGTAGTACGCTCTCCAAGCTGCCTGTAGAACCGAGCGATTTTATCAGCGAAGTCATGGCAGGTGTTGAGCAAGTGGCAAGTGATGAAAAAGCAATCCGCAGCAGATACGAAAATCATTCGAATAATTTATCGGGCAAATCGCGTTACAAAAAATTCATTGTCTTCCGAGGCATCTTAGCCTCTGTTGTGTTGGCGATTTTTGCCGTTTCGTTTTATTCATTTTGGCCAGCGGAGGAGAGTCCACACATCGCGAAAGACGATGTCAACCCGACCACCGAAACTGAGTTGAATAGCAACGTGCGTTTTGCGAATCTGGCTCATGCGAAGTTCTTTGGCGAATTACTGCCGCCTATCAATTCAATTGTTGCTCCAAAACGCGACTACGTGTTGATGAGTGGGCTGGTCGAAGTTCGATTCCCGGCAGGAGCATCTGCGATCCTTGAGGGGCCAGCCGTGTTTCGCGTACTGTCGGACGAGAGTCTCGCTTTGGATGTCGGTCATTGCAGCGTTTATGCGCCGGATGGCGCGGAAGGATTTCGCGTAGAGACCCCGGTGACACGAGTCGTTGACCGTGGGACTCGATTTTCCGTCAGTGTTGACGAGACGAGTGAAACGGAAGTGCAGGTCATCGAGGGAACTGCTGACGTTTACCAGAAACCTGAGAGCTTCCGTCGGCAAACAACACAAGGCAACCCGATGTTTGAAGTGCGATTGAAAGGTGAACAGTCGCAGACATTTTCACACGTGGGCAAGTTTTCCGCAAAAGCGACCCCATTTAACTCCAACGTTTACCACCTCGGCCTTCCTGATCGAGTGGTTTCTTACACTGCGACGGTAGATGCCAGTGGACGCGCCGAAAACCTGACAAGTGTGAGCGTTCAACGAGGTGGCCGATTGATAGACATCCCTGTCAGCGAACTTATTCCCATTGAAGTGACATCGTTTATCGGACCGTCAGAACACGCACACATCGCTAGCAATGGAATTTTGCCTCAGCGCCGTTCTCTTACGTCCTCCGATCAGAGTCTTGTGACTGGTGTGATCAATCCTGGTGGCAGTCGGGAACCGCTTGCATCTGATCCGGTGATCGTGCAGCCTGATGATTTAGGGCGGACGCCGACACCAGGTATGGCAGTTCGATTCAAATCGCCGGTCTTCAATGGTCCCGGCGCGGATGTCGTCTTTTTCGATCTTCAGACGTTTGGAAATCCGCCCGATGGAGACGCATTTCATGTGAGCCCGCTTCAATTCAAGGAGGGACTCAAGTCCCACACGATACGTCTCTACGATTTGACGATGGAATCGCCCGCGGCACTCGATCTGGCAGGTTTTCGTATCCACATGTTCGAAGAACCTGTGAAGTCGCTCGCGATGCTGGAATCGGCTGACTGTGCGTCCCGTTTTGCTGGGATGAAATTTCGAGGTCTGGTCGTAGGCATCGACTTGTCCGACTTGGGTTACAAGGATGGCGAGAGCGTGGAGGGCCTGTTCTTTCAGGATGCACTGGATGACAAACACAACGTCGACCCGGTTTTCATCGCCGGACTTCCTTCGGTCGACGCTCAGGATACACAAGAATGAAATACTCCTCTAAAATATTGTCTACATTGCTTTTCTGGTCAGTGATGCTGAGTGTCGCCAGTGCGGCAGACCCGGCCCCCGCTGAACATCTGAAGTTCTTTGAAATGAGTGTCCGACCGTTGCTGGCTCAGCATTGTCTGGAGTGCCACAGCGCGGAGAGTCAGAAGGGAGAACTGCGGCTTGATTCACGGGCTGCCATTCTCAAGGGTGGTGAATCCGAAGAGCCTGCGATCACTCCCGGCAAGTCCGAGGAAAGTCCGCTCATCGATGCTGTTCGATATGAATCTTACGAAATGCCACCACAGGGGCAATTGCCCGAGAAGGACGTTGCGGTGTTGGTGAAATGGATTAAAATGGGGGCGCCATGGCCAGGTGGCGATAATGCATTGATCGCGAGAAGGGACAGCGATCGCATCACCGATGAAGATCGAAAGTGGTGGGCCATTCAGCCGGTTGTCGAACCAGAAGTTCCCGATGCAGGCGACGACTGGGCACGGAATGAAATCGATCGATTCATCGCCCGCAAGCTGGATGCAACCAAGCTCAAGCCAGCCCGCGAAGCTGATCGCTATGAACTCGTACGACGAGCGTATTTTGATCTGCACGGACTGCCACCAAGTCCTGAACAAGTCGTCGCATTTGTCAAAGACGATCGACCAGATGCCTGGCAGAGATTGATTCATGAGTTGTTGGAAAGTCCTCGTTACGGAGAGCGTTGGGCGCAGCACTGGCTGGACGTGGTGCGCTATGCGGAGAGCGATGGTTACAACGAAGATGCTTTCCGTCCAGACGCCAGTGCCTTTCGAGATTACGTCATCCGATCACTGAACGACGATAAGCCTTATGACCAGTTTGTGCGTGAACACCTAGCGGGAGATGAAATTGATCCCAATGACCCTAACGTCTTTATTGGAACCGCCTATTTGCGTCACGGAGTTTATGAATGGAATCAACGCAATGCGAGAATGCACTGGGGACTCATCGTTAACGAAATGACGCGCGTGACCGGCGAGGCGTTTCTGGGCATCGGCATCGGGTGCGCTGAATGCCACGACCACAAGTTCGATCCGATTCTTCAGAAGGATTACTACGGCTTGCAGGCATTTCTGTCATCGGTTGCTTGGCCCATGGAGCGACCACTGGCGACTCCCGATGAAATTGCGGAATACCACAAGAAGCAGCAAATTTGGGAAGAAGCGACTCAGTCAATTCAAGATGAAATGCAGTCATTGACTCAAGACGCTTTCGACAGTAATCAGAACAACATCGTTGAACAGTTCCCCGACGACATTCAGGTCATCTACCACAAAGCTGAATCAGAAAAAACGACTTATGAAAAGCAGTTGTCGTACTTGGTTCATCGTCAAGCTCATCGTGCAGCGACGCGTTTTGACTTCCCTAAAGCGTTGAAGAAGAAACCTGAGAAGCTCAAACGCCACGAAGAACTGAAGGCAGAGTTGAAAAAGTTCGATGCGATGAAACCTGCGGCACTGCCAACGGCATTCATTGCAACAGACGTTGGTTCGGAACCGGCTCCGACTTTTCTTTTGACTCGGACGACGAAAGAAGCCATCGAGCCATCGTTCCTGGCACTGCTTGGTCAGAAACCGATCATCACACCAACAGCGACCAGTACTGGTCGTCGCATGGCGCTGGCGAACTGGATGACTGATGAGGACAACCCACTATCGACACGAGTGATCGTGAATCGCGTGTGGCAACGTCATTTCGGTCGTGGAATTGTTCCAACACCGAACGACTTCGGTATGCTGGGTGAACCACCGAGTCATCCGGAACTACTTGACTGGCTGACGCGTCGGTTTATTCAGTCCGGGTGGAAAATCAAACCGTTGCACAAACTGATCATGAACAGTGCCGCGTACCGGCAAACATCACGTTATGAACCAACAGCGGCGGAGAACAACATCGACCCGACGAACCGCTTGTTGTGGCGATTTTCACCGCAGCGACTGGATGCCGAACAAGTGCGAGATGCCATGCTTGCGGTTTCCGGTGAACTCAAGCAACGCGAGGGTGGTGCATCCGTCAGCGGAACGACACCAAACCGATCTGTCTACGTGAAGAAGTTACGAAACCGGCCGGACGAAATGCTCGGCGGGTTCGATGCACCGCTCGGCTTTGAATCGACTCCGGATCGTATCTCAACGACCACGCCGATCCAATCGTTACTCCTTGTGAACGGCAGTTGGAGTATGGATCGTTCACGCGCGTTCGCCAATCGGTTACTGGCTGGTAAACAGCAACTTGAAGCTGATGATATCCGTATGGCGTACCAGCTCGTCTTCAACCGTGACGCCTCAGGTGAAGAAGTCAGCAGCGCACTGGGATTTCTCCGCGATCAAGTGAGCACGGTGACCATTCCCATGGTCGCGGATAAGTTTCCGAACGAGTCCGGTCTACGTCCGGTGAGTCAACACTTTGAGGCGGTCAAGGATTTCGGTCTGAGTGCAAAGACGCTCTGGATTCAGCCGGACAGCCGCTTCGAACGTCTGCACGTGTCGAAAGCTGACGGACTCGATGATCAGTTCACTGTCGAAGCGGTTACGATTCTTGATCGTCTTTATCCTGACGCGAGTGTCAGCACGTTGCTTTCCCGCTGGACCGGCGGCACAAAGACAGATGGTTGGAACATCGGTGTCACGAGCCAAAAGTCGGCGTATCAACCGCGGAACTTTATCGTGCAGTTGGTCGGCCGAACGTTTCAGGATGAGCCAGCCTACGAAGTTGTTGCTTCTGGCCTGCGACTCCCGGTCGGCAAGCCGGTCTATCTGGCCGCTGCCATTTCCGCGAGCACGTCACTCGAGAACCCCACGAGTGGTTCCGTCACGTTTTACATGAAGGATCTCTCCGATCCAAATGCAAAGTTGCAAACGGCGACTGTTGAAACATCCGTCGTCAGTCAGGTTCAAAATCCCGCTTTGAAGATCGTCACCGGAGGCCGCGACAAACGAGGACATCTCTGGGACGGTCAACTTGCCCGTTTGACGATCAGCCGTGGCGCCCTTCCTTGCGAGCAATTGTTAACAGGCAGCGACTCCGCAACTGCCAGTCGGATTCTGGACTGGACATTCAACGGCAGCGATGGCGAGCAACCGGCTCCGAATACCGCATGGCTGCGTCAGTCTCCAATGGAAAATAAGTCTGAAGTTTCTACGAAAACCCTCAGTGCTGTCACCGACTTCTGTCATGCACTGTTTAACTCGAATGAGTTTCTCTATTTGCATTAACCTTTAGCTGCGTTTGCAAGAATTCAGCGACATCAGAGTTTTCCAATGACTCACTTCATGTGTGACAATGTCGATTATCCAACATCGCGACGTGACTTTCTGTGCCAGTCCGGTGGTGGGTTCGGGGCACTGGCGTTCGCCGCGCTTAGTGGGCAATCACTCTTCGCTGCTGGTCCGAAGAATCCGGCGGGGGCGAAAATTCCGAACCGTACAGGCAAGGCGAAGAATATCATTTGGCTCTTCATGGAAGGGGGACCAAGTCATCTCGATTTGTTCGACAGGAAGCCGGCGATCAACAAGCTGGCTGGGCAAACATTACCGGAGAGTTTTCCCCGTCCAGTCACAGCAATGGGTGAAGCCAATTCTCCCATCCTGGAATGCAAACGCAAATGGGAACAGCACGGGGAGAGCGGGTTGTGGATTTCCGATTGGCTGCCGCACCACAGCAGCATCGCCGACGAACTGTGTGTGATCCACTCGTGCGTTTCGGACGGTATCAATCACGCAGGGGGTGTCTGCCAGATGAACACAGGCGCAGTGTTTGGTGGTCGGCCATCTCTGGGAGCGTGGGTTTCTTACGGACTCGGCGCGGCGAGCGAAAGTCTTCCGGGCTTTGTGGTGATGAAGGATAGTTCGGCAATGGTTGTGAATGGAGCCCGCGCGTGGGGGTCGGGATTCATGCCATCTGGCCATCAGGGTGTACTGTTCGAAACCGGTGCCGAGCCGCTTCGAAATCTGAATAACCCGATAGGAATCGCCGAATCACAACAGCAAGGAAAGCTTGACTTTATCAATCAGCTCAACCGTCGCCATTACGTTGGTCGCGAATCCAATTCTGAACTCGAAGCACGTATCCAGAGCTACGAGTTGGCCGCACGCATGCAGGCGGAGGCTCCGGAAGCGATTGAGATCGAACAGGAGCCAGAGCACATCAAGAAGCTCTACGGCATGGACCAGAAAGAGACTGAAGTCTACGGACGCCAGTGCCTGCTTGCTCGGCGTCTCGTTGAGCGCGGTGTTCGTTTCATCCAGCTTTACTCAGGGGCCGGCAGCAAGTGGGACAGTCACAGCAACATCGAGAAAAATCACTCGCGGCTGTGTCGCGGAGTGGATCAGCCAATCGCTGGTCTGATTGCCGACCTGAAACAGCGCGGATTGCTTGATGACACACTGGTCATCTGGGGAGGCGAATTCGGGCGGACTCCGATGAGCGAAAAAGGGACCGGCCGCGATCACAACCCGACCGGCTTTACCATGTGGATGGCTGGTGGTGGCGCGAAAGGTGGTCAGACAATCGGCGCGACGGACGAACTTGGCCTGTACGCGGTGGAAGACAAACTCCATGTCCACGACATCCATGCCACGACGTTGGCAATGCTTGGTTTGGACCACACAAAACTCGTTTACATGCACAAAGGTCGCCCTGAACGCGTGGACGTAGACAAAGGTCACGTCCATTCAGAATTAGCGTTCGGTGCGTAATCCTGTCGTGATAAGAATGAATACATCCATGAAGATAACATCTCGAATTATTGCCATATTAATTCTTGTGACCGCCAGTCTTGCCAGTGCAGCAGAGCCTCTGCTTGAATGGCGATTTGACGGTGAATCGCAGCCCGGTGCGTGGCAAGGCAAGTTTGGAACACCTGACGACGGGCCACGAACGCCGCGATATCCTGGCTTCAGTTCCGAGAACAATGGCTCAGCATTCGCAGGCCACGAAGGCTGGATTCTCGTCAAAGACCACGAGAGAGGTGGCTTCACCAATGTCCGGTTTGGTGCAGGTGACACTTTTGCTTTTGAAGCTTGGGTAAGAGTGAAGTCCATCAGCAAGGGAAACATGGTTTACGTCTTCGGAAAAGGTCGTCATAGGAAGCTGGGTGAAAACCTGGGCGAAAATAATCAGAACTATGCGTTCAGACTCATGGGAACTGATCATGGTGCCAAACTGGGGTTTCTGTTTACCAGCCGAGACCCCGAGACGAAAAAGATTGACTGGCACCGCTGGTGGAGTCACGCCGAAATACCGCTGACCGGCTGGCATCACCTTGCACTCGATTTCACCTTCGGCAAAGGCGACAGCCTACAAGCTTACATCGATGGCAAGCCGGTTGATGGTGTCTGGGACTTAGGCGGTGCGACTGATCTGCCGCCTGTGCAGGACGCTGACGATCTCGTCATCGGGACTGGCTACAGTCGTAGCTCCAGCGTCTCTTTTCAGGGCTGGATGGACAACATCACTCTCTCCCGCGAAGCCCATGTGCCGAAGGTAATCGCCCAGCGATACGCCTACATCCCACCGCCTCCAGCTGTAACGCGCAAGATGATTCCAGCCGGTCAGGTTTTAGTGCAGATCAGCGAGGATGGCGTTCCTGAAGTCAATGGATGGCCGGATGAACCAATTGTGACCGAGACCTACCAAGAGGACGTGTTCGGTCTATTTGAACTCCCTCAGAAATATGTTTCCACCGGCGTTCGCGGTGACCGAGCGAACCCATTGCACTTACGCGCCTCCGCACTGGTGAATCTCCCAGCGGGGAAACACCGACTGCTGCTACGCGGTCGCGGGACGAGTCGGCTCATCATCAATGGGAAGAAAGTGCTGGAGGCCGGGGCCCGACCAACAGACCCTGCTGGTCACGGATTGCTCTCCGCACAGGACGAGTACCTCGATCTCGGTCCAGACTTCCGATTTTCACCACCAGGTAACCGAGAAGTATGGTCCGAATTCGAAACCGAAGGCGGCGAACACTTCATCATTCTTGAAACGATGGTCGGTGGGATGACCGGCAAGAATAAATTCCGACCAGAGCTTGGAGAGACGGTCGTCGCCGTCTCGCTCGAAGGGAATGAGTCGTGGTCACTTTTGTCACCTGGCAAGCGACAGGTTGATTACACAGATGAAGGCTGGGCTGCTTATGAAACTGAACGCCACCTATGGCTCGACCGTGTGAATGCCGCAGCCCGAGCCGGTCGCCGTGCTGACAATCAGGATTACTGGAGCAAGCGCCGGGTTGCTGCTGCCGATTGGCTAGCCAGTACGGAGCAGGTGACGATCCCCGATCTGGTCGACAGTTACCCTGCAAACAATGCCATCGATCATTTCCTCGCCGCGCGGATTGCCTCGGTCGCGAAGGATTCGAATCAAAGCGAAGACGGTCGAGTGAATTATTTCAAGGAAGTCCAACCCATGTTGGAAAAGAATTGCTACGACTGCCATCAGGGAGGCAAAGCTCAGGGTGATCTCCGCATCGACGATCACATGTCCACGCTCAAGGGAGGCGAGTCGGACGGTCCGGCAATTGTTCCTGGAATCATCGACGAGAGCGCGCTCATTGATCGCATCACGTCAAAGGATGAGGAGGTTGTCATGCCACCAAAGGGCGGTCCGTTGTCTGCTGACGAAATCGCATTGCTCGAACGCTGGATCAAAGACGGTGCCGCATGGCCGCAGTTCAACGTTTCAAATTTCAAACCGGCACAACTTGCCGATGATTTGAGCTTCCTGCGTCGTGTGACACTCGACACTGTCGGGGTCACCCCCACCGAGGGCGAGGTTACCGCCTTTCGCTTGGACAGTCCGGAAACTCGCCGTGCCAATGTCATCGACCGTCTGTTGGCCGATTCACGTTGGGCCGATCATTGGATGGGATACTGGCTCGATGCTCTTGCCGAGAATCCGAACATGATCAACCCGACACTGAACAATACCGGTCCGTTCCGTTGGTGGCTGTACGAATCATTGCTCGACAACAAACCTGCCGACCTCTTCGTGACCGAATTGATCCGCATGGAAGGCAGCGAACGTTTCGGTGGACCAGCTGGTTTCGGGACCGCTTCGCAAAATGATTTGCCGATGGCGGCTAAGGGCATTATTGTCAGCTCCGCGTTTCTTGGAGTTGAAATGAAGTGTGCTCGGTGTCACGACGCTCCGTCGCATATTTCGATGCAGGAAGATTTATTGCAGTTAGCCGCACTGTTAAAGCAGGGACCAATCAAGTTGCCAGAAACTAGCAGTGTCCCCGCCGGTCGGTTGCATCAAACCGGACGCAAGCCGCTCATTCAAGTGACCATGAAACCTGGAACGGTCGTCAAACCGGCTTGGCCTTTCGCCCGTTACTGCGATGAAAGTGTCGCCGACGAACTGGCCGAGCATCCGGAAAACTCTCGCGATCGACTCGCCGCGCTCATTACCGCTCCGCAGAATGAACGCTTCTCACAGGTGATGGTCAACCGCGTCTGGCAGCGTTTGATGGGACGTGGTCTGGTGGCCAGTGTTTCTGACTGGGAAAAGAGCGGTCCGTCTCATCCCGACCTGCTACGCTGGCTTGGCCATCAATTCGTTGCGTCTGGTTACGACATCAAGGCTGTCAGTCGACTCATTTTGAATTCTCACGCCTACCAACGCACCACCGATCCAACCCTCGCGGAGACCAGCCCACTCTTCGTTTCTCCCGCCCCACGTCGGCTGACGGCTGAACAAATCGTCGATTCGGTCTTTCACGCCACTGGCGCCCCGTTCGATCTGGAGGAAGTTAGCCTCGATATCGACAGTGTCCGTGCAATTCGGAACTCTCTCACACTTGGCAAGCCGCGTCGTTCCTGGATGCTCGCCTCGACTTCCAACGAACGCGACCGCCCCAGCCTGTCTCTACCGCGCATCACCGCCGTCGCCAGCGTACTGGAAACATTTGGCTGGCGCGGTGCTCGACAAGATCCGCGTAGCCTCCGTGACACCGAACCTAACATCCTGCAGCCGGCCGTCTACGCGAATGGCACCATGAGCATCTGGTTGACGCGTCTGAGTGAACGCCACGCATTGACGCAATTCGTGCTTGAGGATCAGTCGGTAGAGGAACTCGTTGATCGCATGTTTCTACGTCTGCTGACGCGTCAACCATCGGCCGAAGAGAAAAAACTTTACGTGAGCGTTCTGTCCGACGGGTACGACACACGTGTGATCCTTGAATCAAAACGCAAAACGCCTGTGCCCAGCAAACGCGTTCGCGAACGTTACGTGAGTTGGTCCAATCACGTCGACGGACCGGCAAACGCTCTAGCTCAACAGAAGGAAGCCGCAGTTCGGCGCGGAGACCCTCCGACGAATGCCTTGGACAACGACTGGCGAGAACGGATGGAAGACGTATTGTGGGCCATTCTCAACGCTCCAGAATGGATTTACACACCGTAGCCGCAACCTCGAATTTGCTCGTTTCACACAACTGGATGACTCACATGCACCGAAGAAATTTCATTAAACAAACCGGCGTGATGGCTGGCGCTACTCTCGCTGGATCGCCTCTTCTCGCATCACCGACCGCCATCAACGTACCCAAAGGGAAAGCCGAGCACGTGATCTTTCTCTGGTTGGGGGGAGGAATGGCTCAGATCGACACGTTCGATCCCAAGCGTCGCGGCAACTCCAAGGCGTCACCGAAGCTCTCCGGCTCTGAGTACGACTCCATCGACACCGTCGTGCCGGGAGTGAAATTCTGCGAACACCTACCTCGCACAGCGAAACTCGCTGATCACCTGACAGCGATGCGAACGATCAACCATCACCTAGTCGACGAACACGCTTTTGGTACGAACTTCGTTCATACCGGTCGCTTAATCAGCGGCAGCATCACGTATCCGTCAATCGGTTCCATCATCGGGCACATGCACGGCGCGGTAAATCCTGATGTTCCCGCATACATGCTGATTGGCTATCCCAACGTCAGTCGTGGCCCTGGTTTCCTTGGAGCGAAAGCCGGTTACGTCTACCTCGTCGATACTGAAAGCGGTCCATCCGGGTTTTCGCGACCGGAAGATGTGACGCCACTTCGCGTTAATCGCCGTCGTCAACTTCTCGAACCCCTGACGAGCCGAGTTCCAAACGGCTCCGTCATCTCTCAGTACCGCACTGCTCAGGCAGAAGCTCTGCGTCTTGCCGGCCCCGAATTCATGCGACACTTCCGCTTGAAGGACGAGAAAGCTGATCTCCGTAATTCCTATGGCGGAGAATTCGGTCAGCGCTGTCTGCTCGCTCGCCGTCTCGTGCAGGCGGGTGTCCGCTTCATTGAAGTCTCACACAACTTGAACTTCATCAACGGCACCGGCTGGGACACACATAATGAGGGTCAACAGAACCAGCACCTGCTCATTAAAGAACTCGACATTGCGTTATCGGCTCTGATTACAGATCTCGAACAACAGGGCATCCTCGACAAAACCCTCGTCGCGATTGGCACCGAATTCGGACGCCCCGCAGCTTATGACGGTCGGGGAGGACGCGGGCACCAGGGCAGTTGTTTTAGCTTGCTTCTCGCTGGCGGGGGCTTGAAGCACCAAGGAGCCTACGGTGTCACAGATGAACTCAGCAAGAAGATCATCGAAAATCCTGTCTCCGTCGCAGACTTCCACGCAACGATCCACGCTGCCCTTGGAACAAACCCTGCCCACGAACTCTTCGCCGGATCTCGCCCGGTCCCAATCAGCGACCAAGGCACACCTGTCGCAGCGTTGTTCGCATAGAAACGATTCAATCAGTGACTCCTCCAGCGACCCACTAAGCTTTGGTACTTTTATCGCAACTTCTCGATGCAAGTCTGGATCGAAATCTAGCCAAAATCTCTCAAACGCCCTCCGGTTGATCCGACCGGAGGGGCGGAAGTCGATGGCGAAGCATTTGCGCCGATATCTTTGTCTGGAATCCAGAAGTTGGTCGCCGATTACTCGGCATCCAGACATTCTGGTTTCAGGCCGTCTGTGCCAATCACATTGTGTGGGATGCGACCGAAGTGGTTGAGTTCACTCATAAACACACTGCCAATGTCGGTGAAGGTCGGAGAATACTGATTTATCCTGAGAACTGACACTTCTTACCTCTTTTAGTTTCTATTGTCGACAATGGAAACTACTTCTCGGAACACACCTGAGTGAACCATTCGTCCAGCTAAAGAACGTCAATAAATGGCGCTTGAGTTGTTTGTCAGTCTGGTCCAGCAAAACAAAGTGGACAAAGCAGCTGCAAGCCCCTTGGCATCATACGCATGCCGTCATGTGAAAGATGGCAGACGCTGTGGAGCAAGCCTGAACATCAGGGACATTGACAGTCACTATTGCCAGCAGCGAAAGAACGTTCACAAGACATCCTGGTATCAACGCGAATCTGAGACCGGAGATTGGCGTGAACTGGTGGTCGAAGATCGTCGTTCCAATCCTGCCGACATCGCGGTCACATGGATCGACTTCAGGAATTGGTTGGAATCGCTCTCGCGACTCAAACGCCAAGTTGCAGAGACGTTAGCAAGTGGTGAATCGACGCAAGCGGTGGCGAAGCACTTTCAAGTGACAGCGGGGAGGATCTCCCAATTAAGACGTGAGTTGCTGGAGTCCTGGAATGCGTTTCAGGGGGTTGAGGTTTCAAATTCGATCTAATTCCGCCAAGGACGTGGGTGGAAAGTTACGAGGCGGCATTTGATCGGAAGTGAACGCGTCAATTCTGAATCCTCTAACGATAATTAAAGCGATCCTCTCCATGGATCTGAATTCTGTCAGGTCCATGGGGGGCTCGTTGCATTCCCATCGCGTGCAGACGTTGACCGCGAAAGTCGGGATGTGTAAATCCTTTGTGCATGTACACCAAATTTGGCGGGACATGCATTCCAGTTTGAAAGAAGTATTCCGGTTCAATCTGGTTCAAAGAATACCAGCCGTAAGCTGCGAGCCGTCCTTGGGGTCAATGAACTTCTAATGGAGGAACGATAAGCACGGCAAACATATTGAGGAAGTTAAAACAGATCGATCCACTGACCGCTCATGGCCTCTCCAACTGAAGTCGAAGTAGGTATAACCTGATTCTCGGTGAGTTCGTATCGATCTTTTGTGGTCATGTCCACTCCTGTCATGGTGAAGCGATGATCTCTGAACATTCGTCATGTCACCGACCCTTGAATTTCTTCCACGCAGGCCACCTGGGCCGACGCAGTCGATGGGAGGTTGCAAGTCGATCGTTCCAACTGATGAAGACTTCGGCAATCTTGTTGATGTTCATGTCATACAATCAAGATTCGACATCCATTAGGTATCCAGAGATGATACATTGTTGAGAACCTGACAGCGGTCTCGTACGCTAATTTGTGGCCTGCGCATGAATAACGTTCTGTCCGGTCCATTGCAGGCCTTGAAGCAGTTGATAGTCTGATGTAGCATCGAACGCGTGCAGTCAACAGTGGACGAGCGTCTTCCTAGCAATGGCGATTGAGCTAGCATGACTGCCGTAATGTGTATTGCTCCTAGACATAGAGTAAACCAAACGATGACAACGCTTCGATTTCTAAACCGAATGACACGAGCCGCATTTCTCTTTCTGTTCTTGAGCGAATCGCTTCTCGCACAAGGCGGCGAACCGAAATCAACTCCTCTCCGCGCTGGCGCAGCGGCGATCGATATTACGCCGAAAGAGTTTCCACTCAACATGCCGGGCGGTTTCAATGCCAATATGGCGGAGAGTGCGCACGATCCACTGCATGCTCGTGCGATGGTGCTCAGCGACGGCGTCACAACGTTGGCAATGGTCGTGGTCGATACCCTCGGTGCTCCACCTGAAGTGTTGGATGAAGCCAAGAAGATCGCCTCAGCGACGACCGGTATTCCGACCGACCGCATGTTGATCAGTTCAACACATACGCATAGCGGCCCACGTTCGAACACCACGAAAGGTGCTGCTCCAGAAGTGGCGTATCGGAAATTATTTGTTGCGGGAGTCGCTGATTCGATAGTTCGGGCGCACGCAGCGCTACAGCCAGCCACGTTTGGAACAGCTTCGCATCCGTTGCCAGACGAGGTGTTCAATCGCCGTTGGTACCTGAAACCGATGAAGATGCAGGTCAATCCTTTTGGTGAGCTTGATTTGGTGAAGATGAACCCGCCGCGAAGTCCCGACGTGCTGGACCGCCCTGCCGGCCCGACCGATCCCGACATCACAGTGATTTCATTGCAAAACGCCAAACGCAAGCCGCTCGCGCTGTTCGCGAATTATTCGCTGCACTATGTGGGTGCCCCACCTCGCGGACAACTTTCGGCTGACTATTACGGCGAATTCGCTCGACTGTTGCCGACACGTCTACGGGCCGATAGTCGTTTTGTGGGTATGATGTCTAACGGAACATCGGGAGACATCAACAATATTTCCTTTGCAGCACCGCGTCCACTGCGTGAGCCGTTCGAGCAAATCCGTGTGGTCGCTGGTAAAGCGGCCGACACCGCCTGGTCTGCCTATCGAAAGATCGAGGAACATCGCTCCGACGCTCGCCTCGGAATGAGAGAGCGCGAAATCGTATTGAGGTATCGCCGCCCCACGAAACATCAACTCGCCGCCGCTAGGGAAGTGCTCGCTACCAAGGATCAGGATGCCATCGCCCGGCTGCCGCGTTTGGCTCAATCCTACGCCCGACGCACCATCATTGCTGCCGAACGAAAGGAAGATACCGTGACCGTGCAAATCCAGGCGATTCGCATTGGCAATCTGGCTGTCTGTGGGATTCCTTTTGAAACCTTTGCGGAAACCGGCCTGGAGTTGAAAGACAGCAGTCCATTTTCACAGACGATGGTCATTGGCCTGGCGAACGGGCGGCACGGTTACCTGCCCACTCCCGCACAGCACCGCCTCGGTGGCTACGAAACGTGGCTCGGTACGTGCCACGTGCAAAAAGACGCCTCCGACATACTCGTCAAAAATCTGCTCGAAATGTTGAGTGAATTGAAGAAAGAGGCTGAGTAGCTTAGACGCCACTTCATCTGAGTTACCGCGCAATGATGACCTAGATCATCACAAGAGCGAGAATTCGACAGGTCTCATTTCTGTTGTGTATCGGCGCGAGTGGACACCCTCCACAAATCTTGCAGCCTCTCGCTGAGCCAGACTTCATTCGGCTGTTGCGGGGAATCAAACTGTCGATCGAGAACGTTGTCAGCCACCTTCCAGCCCACATGTAGGTGAACCCAGGTGAAGCGTAGACGCGCGCCAATTCCTCGCGTCATCGTCCTGTGTAAGGCCTGGGCGTGCTTCAAACGCTACGAATGCGGACGAATTCCACGATAGAAACGGCTGAGGGCGTCGACTTTCTGCCATTCTTTGGAAACGCCACTCCAGTGAAAAATCATCACACCAGTCGAGGGCTGTGTTGTTCCAGCATCCAGAATCGCTGCAACCTGATCAACCGCAACGGGTTCGCCCCAGTCCGCCAGCTGGACAATCGGCCAAATCTGTTGCTTCTCGCCTGGTTCACCTTTCAGGTTGAGCAGGCTGCCAAGACTCTTCGTTTGTCTCGCGACCCACGCGGGATCCTGTGGATGTCCGAACCGAGCGTGGTACGGCATGATGCTGAAGACGTCCAGATACTTCGCCTGAGCCGGGAGATCGATGGCCAGCTTGTGTCGGATTGCGCCATCGTAGTCGTCGGTTGACCAGGGGGAGTGAAAGCTTCCGAGCAGCGCTTGCGGACGGACCGATTCGAGAATGTCTCGGTATTCGCGAACCCAGTCCGTGAACACGTCACACCGAAACTGCGTCCACGCGTCCCGATGGGGACCGAGCAACTGTTTGGTAGCCGCAGGCACAGAATCCGGTAATGGAATTCCTGTCTTTTGTTGGAACTGTTTCAAGGCTGCTGGTGAGAAATCCGTATTAGGCATGACCGGTTCCGCTCGTTCCCAACTGGCGTGCGAGTGATGATAGTCCAGCCAGATTCCATCGATTTCAAACGTTTTCAGAACGCGCCGGAATTCATCCATACGGTTCTTTCGGTACCCGGCATCGAACGCACTGACGCCTTGCCAACCATAGGGGGGCGGAGAAGGCGAACCGTCTGCCCCAATCGGAGCAGCCAGCGGGTGCTGTTTCAGATAGTTCGCGAAGTGCATCGAGTTGTACTCGGCGAACACCTTCAGCCCCAGCTGATGATACTGCTCGATTTTACTCTGATTGAGACCTCCCGATCCGATCCAGATGGCATTGATCCCATAGTCCGCAGGGGTCTCCCCGCGTTGCAGAATCGCATCCGGGAATCCGCCGTAGATGCCGCGGATCTGAATCCAGGGTCGCGGCTTCAGTTTTTCTGGTTCATCCACTTCAGCGAAGGCAGCTCTGTCGAGCGACGCATTCATCGCTCCCACGGCGAGAGTTCCGCCAGCGAAAGACTTCAAGGCGTCACGACGGGAACATTTTCGGGAGAGTTGTGGCTGGTCGGCTGGTAAAGTCATGGGAGGAATGTCTCCTTGACGCAAAGTTGGTAGAACACGATGTCGGTCCAGAACATGACCAACATGCAGGGCGTTGGATCTTTAGCATCTTTCCCACGACCACACGATGCAAGTCTGTCACTCCGATTCCCAATGTTAGCCCTTTCGCCCCCGTCACTGCCCGATGTTCTCAGGACGTATCGTTCGCAACGTCATGCCGAACCACCGAAGGTTGATGGACTCCTGGAATGCGTTTAAAGGAGTTGAAGTTTCACACTGATCTGATGTAGCCAAGGATGACGATGGAAGGGCTTCTGACTGGGAGCAAAGGCATTGTTTCTGAATTCTCCGACAATTATTAAGGCGATCCTCTCCACGGATCTGAATTCCCCTCAGGTCCATTGGGGCTGGTTCGGTCGCCTGGTGAGTCCGTTCAACTCGCAGCTTTCTTTTACCTATCAGCCATCAAATAAGCAGCCACCATCACAAAGCCTGGCTGTCAGAAAACGTATGGGAAACTGAGACAGACATCGGCCCTGCCGCAACCTCGATGTCAAAAAACGGTGAGATTTTGAGAATCTCAAATTGATCGTTGATTCAATGAGTTTTTGACACCAGGCTCTTTCGATTATTGAATTAGATGGGGCCTGCTGGTCCTGGAGCAATTTTTGATTTAGCGTTCGCGTTCTGCCACGTTTTCTGACCGATGTCTACACCTGCGTCGTGGTCCCGAATGCCAATCACCCCTCGGGCAGCGTTACTGCAGAGTTGAAGCTATCCGGTTTTAAGGTCAACACGGGGCATTCCACTTGATCGAGGACATGCTCGGCCGTGTTCCTCATCAGCAAACCAGATACGCCCGAACGGGCTATGGTTCCCATTACGACGAGGTCCATCTGCTCCTTCGCGACCAACGCTGAGATTGCCTGTCCGGCCCCGATTTCGTCACGAATCAGATGTACACGTTCCGACTGATGATCAAGGCCGTATGGTGACAGGAATTTATCCAGAGCGACGGCGACGGCGGACCGGGCCTGTTGTTCGAATTCTGCGAACTCACCCGGATTGAAACGAGATTTGACCACTCTTGCGGCAAACAGTTCCCACGCGTGGACCACGTGAAACTCACCCTTCTCATAGTCCGCAATCGACATCCCCAATTCCATGATCGTCGTGTTGAGCCGTTCCCGCACGACATCGTCCGGTTTCGGATCGATGGCAGCCAACACCTTTCCAAAACGCGGCGGCACATCGGGTTGCACGAGCCAAACCGCACAAGGGCACTTGCGAAGCAGCCGCATGCTGGTCGTCCCGAAGAAACCCGCTCCTTGGCTGTGAGTCCCTTTGGTCACCTGAACAACAAGGTCGTGATGAGAACGCAGAACCTCGTGAATGATCTCAACCGAGGTCTCACCTGACAGGACTTTCGTGGATACGTCGATTCCCTGTTCCTGTAAACTCGCAGCCAGTTCCCCGAGGCGGCGATGCTTGTCATCACTGAGCACCTGTTGCATGTGCTCGTCGTCTGGCAGAACCATTCGTTCGATCCACGAAAATTCCGGGACGACATCGACAATCTTGATTTCCGCTTGGTTTTCACAAGCTAAACGGGCAGCCCAATCGAGTGCCGGATGTTCTTCAAATCGCGTGTCCATCGCGACGAGAATGTTTTGAAATCGCTTCACTGTTGTTTTCTTTCTTCGTTAACCGAATTCAACTCTACCACACGATGTCATGATCGGTTATCGCGGATACGTTTTGATCAGCTTCAGCAAATCGCCAATCTTGCGATGGGCTTCGATTGGATGGCGTAGTGATTCGTTGGTGAGGACAGTGTACTGATTCCGACGGCCCACTCTCTCTCGTTGAATGAACCCGCCTTCCTCTAAGTCCTGCACAATTCGCTGAACCGCTCTCTCCGTGATACCAACTCGTGCCGCGACTTCCCGAAGCACAAGATGTGGCTCCGAATAAAGCACCCCAAGGACGTGGGTATGATTCGTCAAAAAAGTCCAACGGCTGCCGATGTCTCGGCTCGTGCCCTGATCGGCAGTTGACGCAGACTTTTTTGCCGTCTTCCTCTTTGCATTCATTGCCATGTTGGTCCTTGGGTTTCGTTTCTCTTGTGTGCAGCGGAAAGACGCAACTGCACTTATTTTGACGAGCCGTTCCTCAGGTGGCACACGGCGGAAATTTAGTATATGAGAAATTTGTGTCGTGAATCAAGAAACGTGAATAACATGTCTCACTTCCTAGGTTTCTGCAGCCACATTGCACTCGTGAAACTCGTCAGGTGTCGTTGCTTGATGTGAGAATGAGCGGGAGTCTTTCAGCACACTTTAAGCAATTGAAGATGTCGTTCCGCCAATTCTCTGTTCAATAAAGATTAGGCGAAGAGATTCTTACGGGCCATTTCGGAGATCGCAATTACGGCAGGGTGTCGTAGACGCCGTTCCAAGGTGATTGCGTAAAACTGTTCTTTTGTGTTCTGGATAACACAGACGCGATGGAGAGAAAATTGCTTTCGAATGTCTTCTTCGACCGCCAGCGGAGCGGCCACGAAGCCGGCGTCGGCTTCTGCGAAGACTTTCATCAGGGCTGTGTCGTCAAATTCTCCGATCACGCGAACGCGCATCTCCGATTGCACGAGCCATTGTTCGAGTGATTGGCGAAGAGCTGTACCTTCAGAGTGCATCAAGACCGGCGCGTCATGAAACGATTTTGGAAAGTCGTTCGCGTATTGTTCGATCAGCCTTTTTGTCCCGAACAGTCCGACTTTTGATTCTCCGAGCGAGTGGTTGAAGGCACGAATTCGAACCTTTGAACTGGCTGGTGCATCAGAAAGGACGACGTCTAACTCGTGTGTCGCGAGCATTGTCAGAAGCCTCTCCTGTGAACCTTCATGGCAGACAAGCTGTACTGGTTCAGCAAGTTCCAATACGGGTTGCAGAAGTCGAAAGACTATCAGTTTCGGGAGCACTTCCGGAACGCCAACATGAAATTGTGTCGGCCGTCCGGTTGGGATGCCTTTGACGGCATCGATCAGCTCCTCACCAATTGAGAATATCGCGTCAGCGTACTTGAAGACGATATCACCGAGATCCGTGAGAACAAGTTCACGACCGACTCGTTGATAGAGTTTCCCGCCAAGCTGTC
The DNA here is from genome assembly GCA_030626405.1 of Planctomicrobium sp. GTDB lineage: Bacteria > Planctomycetota > Planctomycetia > Planctomycetales > Planctomycetaceae > Thalassoglobus. The sequence continues at coordinate 6,836 of DAOUPA010000016.1, read as the reverse complement.
CTTCCAGCTTCTTGAGTTGTCCACTGATCGTTGGTTGGGCCAAATGTAACTTCCGACAAGCTGCAGTAATGCTGCCTTCTTTGGCGACTGTCCAGAAGTAAAGAAGATGGTGGTAATTTATTGAGTCAGCAGACACATCGTTTTCTCAGAAGGTTGGCGGTGATGCTCGTCCCAAGGAACAGAGTCGCCACAGAATACAGATTGTACTTGTCAGCGAAAGTCTATGTTCCACCTCACGACCAAGCTATACGGATAATGGTCATATAGAGCGGAATACCCACAATGACATTGAATGGGAACGTAATCCCGAGTGACATCGGGACATAATACCCCGCATTTGCCTGGGGCAGTGCCAACCTGACTGCGGCGGGAACTGCAATGTAGCTTGGGCTTTGGAGGTGCGGCTTCGTTATCTTTCAGTTGACTAAACCATTTCCGCTGGATTATCAGAAGGGCGAGTCGCCAACTGGCCAGAAGATTTTTCATGTCGAGACATGGTTCTGCTTTCATTTTTTAAATGGAAGAGATGAGTTATCGGAAGGCTCCTTCTTAATAGCAGGCAAGACATTCACTGAGAGGAGAAAACGTTCCAGTTTCGGGCTGATAAAGCAGAAAAATCCCGCTCTCTTTCAGGTAGAAGACGCCGTATATTTCCAAGCAATCAATGCCTTCCTGATTGACGTTTGAAACGTGATCCAAACAATACTTCACGTCTTCTGCGAGCTTGATTTTCGCTTGCTGAAGTCGATGTTGAGCATCAGCCAGGCGGTTCAAGAGTCGCTTTTCGCTAACGCCGTTCCTCTCAGAATTCGATGGACGGGCAACTTGCGAATGCCCAAATACGATGAGCGTACGCACACCGAATTCCCGGAATGTGTAGTTGATCGCATCATTCAGATGCTCAATGTCCGAAAGCGATTCGTTGTCGTGTCTCAGAACGATTGCATCAGCGTCGACGTTTAATTTTTCGATTTTCTCATCAACGTCGGGATGCAAATCAGCGATAATCAGATTCGTTGAATAATAATCCTTCTGTGGGAGTTCGCGGATCTGCTCAAGCAATGTTGGAGCTAATGAACTGGAACCGAGTGAGTACATAGGTCTCTCCTTATCAATAGATGGAATGGGAAAATTGAGGATTACGATGGGGATTTTCTGACTGATCGGAGTCTCGAATCAGTCGATCTCAGGGCACAAAAAAAGCCGATACACAACCCTGTTGGGTTATGAACCGGCTATTCCTGACACGCTTGTTGATCGCGCAGGACAGTTTCAGTTAAGGTGATTTCGGAAGCGATCCCTGTGGACACCTCCCAAACTCAACGAACTATATCAGGATTGTCGGCATCTGCAAATTCGTATTTATGCAATGTTTCATAGAAAATACCGATGGGCTATCTGTCTGTATTTCTGTCCGTTTTTAAGCAGGGTGCTCCAGTCAAAGTGAAGACAATAATTCGCTCTCCCGTTTTTGTGCTGATGTCGGTATGCAGGCTGACGACCTGAATCTTGAGGATATCCGCGATCACCGCATCCAAGAGATGGCGTCCACTTTCAATCAGTTCCTGCCGGACTTGCTTGATGAGATAGCGTCCACGCATTTCCGTTTGAGCTTTGGCAAGCTTATGTTCAGCCGCGGTGAGAACTCCCTTGAGTCGGACAAGGACCATGTCGTCAATGATAACGGTTTTCGCATCGATCGGGCCTCGGCCCATGTATTCTTTTTCAAACGCGACAATGGCCTTGCTGATATCTCGCTCACGCTCAAGTTTTTCGTTCATGAAATTCTCAGTAACTATTCTGGAAGACGGTCTTGTGCGAGCGCAGCTCGGTATTTGACTTGGGCGATAAAATATTCGAGAAGGGCTTCAATCGCTTTCTGTTGCGATTCAACAGCATACTGTTCCCGGAGAGTGACCTTCAACAAATCAGAGGCACCGAGGTCAAAGTTACGCCGCTCTATTTGGGCGAGTTCTTCAGCGTATTTGACGGCCTGGCGGGTTTGCTGAATTTGCTCGTAGGTAGTTGTTAACGAGGCATAAGCCGACTGTAGATCGGCAATAATCTTATCTTGAGCAAGAGAACGTTTTGCGGACAGTTGTGAAACCTTCGATTGAATCGACTGGATTTTTCCGCGAACCTTACGTCGTTGAATCGGAACATCGATGAAAACCGACGCATCAAGATTGAACGGGCCTTTATCGTTCTTCGAGCTTGTCGGCTCACCGGTATCCTTCGAAGCAGCAAAGACTGCATCAATCTCTGGTCGAAGCTGGTTACAGGCTTGCGTGTAGTCAACGTCCAGTTGCCGTTTCACTAAATCAAAAATCACGAGTTCAGGACGCTGTTTCAAAGCGACTTGTGAGTCAATGGAAAGCTGCTCTCGATTCACAGCGACTGGATCCGGAAAATTCGGAAGTTTCGAGGAATCGGGAACAATCGGTTGACCATCTATTCCACGATGATAGAGCGAGAGCTTAATCGCGGCTTTTTCAAGTTTCTGTGAATTTTTGGCAAGTTTGGCCTGCCTTTCCGAAATCAAACGGAGGTTGTCGGTCAGTTCGGGGGGATCGAGCAGACCGTTATCGACTTGGCTGCGAATCCGTTCCAAGCGATCCTTTGCTAGCCTCAAGACGTCAACGGTGATTTCGTAGCTTTCTCCCGCTGCGACCCATTCCCAGTAGGCAATACTGGCTCGTTCAACAAAGTCAATCAACTGAGCTTGAATTTCGGCTTCAACAACATGTCGTTCGTATTGAATACGCCAGAGTTCGGCTCGACGTTCATCAATGTTCCGGTCTTGAGCGAGAGGAAGGACAAAGCCAACTTTGAATTCTCCTGCTCCATTAGTTTGTCGTTCCTGATACCACGGCTCGAACGATCCGCGACCGATTCGGTATCCGGCAAAGAGTTCTCCACCCTGATAGAGTGGCTGAATGAGGCCGATGCTGTTTCGATAATTCTCGTAGAAGCCGACTGACGTGTTTTCGCTCGCGGCCTTGAATTTTGTGTCGAACGCACCTTGTGCGGTGATCTGTTCTCCAAGAACGATCCCCCGCTGATGAATTGCAGCTTCAAGCGATGGATATGTCTCATAAACTGAGGAGATCACTTGATCTAAACTCAGCTCATCCGTTGTGGAACTATCAACTCCAGGAGGAATAAGGAATGGGGATTCTGCTGATACGGAAACGTCATTCTGAGATGGGACAGCTTCAACTTGTTCGGCGACAACGACTGAATTTTCCTCTGGCAAAGAAACCTTCTGCGCCACCTGTACAACCGCGTTCTCAACTGACAGACCATCATTAGCGGTGAACGTGCGATGAGTCTTCGTCGCGTCTCCAATTATTTCTGATAGTTTTGCAGCACCAAGTTGATTCACATGTGGACGATCCGCAGTAACAAGGCTCCTGGTTCGCGCGCAGCCGACACAGAACAGAAGAACAGTGAGAAGTATTGTTTGTCGCACTTTGACGAAACCTTCCGTGATAATCGTCGATCAACTTATCGAGACAGTGACGAGCGCTTTGTATTCATAGAGTCGACGGTCGCTATCACTCGCCTTGAGACCTGACGAGCGCACGTTGGCTTCCCAGACCGATACAGTCCCTTCTTAACGGATGACCGTTATAATCGTTACAGTCGGTAAAATTCTATTACTCTACTTCGGCAACTTTGGCGGCTTGCTTTTCCCTTTCTTCTCCGGTTCTTCCATATCGACCACTGGCGGGAAGCCATTCAGTTGTCGCCAGACCTCGTACCACAACGGAACGCGGTCCAGTAAGACCCAGGCATTGGCTCGCACACCCTGCCGGAGAAACCGTTGATCAGGCCACGGTTCTGCATCTTCGTCAGGACGAATGAGTACACGAAATTTCCCTTTGCCGTTGTCAGTCGCATCAACTGAGACAATTTCACCTCCAAATGTTCCGACAGCAACGGATGGCCAACCGGCAAATTGGACCGCTGGCCATCCCTCAAACTGAAGGCGAACATGGCGTCCTGGTTCGACCAGCGGCGCGTCGTTTCCATCAAGGAGAACTTGGACAGATCGGTCGCTGGTATCGGGGACAATCGTGCAGATGGGGTCACCTTCCTTGAGTACGGCGGTCCCGAGGTTTGGAGCAATTTTGACGACGTAACCATCGAAGGGGGCAGTCACCAGCTGACTTTGTTGCCGCGCGACCTTGACCTCCATTTCAACCACTTCTTTGCTGGCCTTGTTCAGTCCCTGAGCAGCCTTGGCGATCTCACTCTCCGCTTTGAAAATGTTTTCCGTACCTTTTCGCAGTACGGCCTCTGCGTAGTCGATGTCAATCTGAGCCTTCTCAGTCTTCGCTGTTCTTTCTCGCCTTTTCCCTTCAAGCTCGGATTTCGCCGCTGCAACATACGCTTCCGCTCGGCGAACTTTTGCTTTCGACTCACTTAATTTTCGATCAACTTCCTGGAGTTTCTGTAACGCGATGTTGCCTTCTTTATGCAACTTATTCGAGCGGTCGAATTCTGCCTGCAATTGCGGAATCGCAGCCTGATACTCCGTCAATTGTTGTACTTCGGCGTCAACTTTCTTCTCGGCCATCTCGACATAGGCGTCCTGAGCGGCAATGGTTTCTTGCTTGACCTTCCCGTAAGCAGTGACCTGTGCCTGGTAGGACTCGACGATTGTTTTGGCTGTTTCCAATCCTCCCTCGTTGGCCTTGAGTTGCAGCTTCGTGAACGCCACTGTCTGCTCCGTGTTGACAAGCTGCTGTTGAAGCCGATTCGCATACTCCTGGTCGAGATCTTGAATTTCGACAATCACTTGACCTTTTTCAACACGTGCATTTTCAAAAATGTCGTCACCCCAGCGCGCAATTCTTCCCTTTATAGGAGACTCAATGACCTGTTGACGCTGGTCAGGTGCGAATGCGAGTACGCTACCTGTCCCAGTCACGTTCTGCTGCCATGGAGCAAACCCCATAACGGAGATCGTCGCAAGCAGAAGCACGAACAGAACGATGCCAATTCGCCGGATCGTCCGTGACGAACGCGCAAGACGAAGCGAAGGGACAACTGATTCGCTATATGCAGCCGGGAGCAGCATCGTCTGTCGACGAGTTGTGTTGCTCGTTCTTGACCGTTTGAGGACAGGGGGATTAGACATGAGCCTCCTCATTACGAAGTTGATCGACCGACTCGCCCAGATGGAGCAACTGAGTCGCTTTCTTCATCAGGCTCTCACGACCAGTTACCAAAACCAAAGTCCATGGTGCCTGGGAAGCAAATACGACTTCCGTTACGAGTTGAAAATCATCGTCGGGAAGTCCATCGAGAATACCGTCGATCAGCAGTAGTCGAGGTGATCCTACGATGGCCCGGGCAATTATCAACTTTTGCAATTGTGTTGACGAAAGTGGATCGCCGGTCTCGACGAGTAGGGTTTCCAGACCATCAGGAAGTGCGAGCACGGTGTCCAAGAGCCCCACTTTAAGGAGGGCATCTCGAACATCCTGAGTGGAGACGTACGGTCTTTCCAAATGAATGTTTTCGGCAATAGTTCCCTGGAAAATTTCGATGTCGCGGACCAGGCAAACGTGTCGCCTCAATGCATCAGGCCGCAGGTCTCGGGGATTGATGTCATTGATTGAAAGGTGACCGCTGATCGGTGACCGCGTCCCATAGAGCAAGTCAAGAAGCTGACTTTTGCCACTTCCCCCGTGACCAGACACAATTACTCGATCCCCTGCAGCAATCTGTATATTCAGGTTGCTGACCTTGTGCTGCCCAAGTCTGCCCGAGTAGCTGAGGTTGTGCAATTGAGCTGTGGCAGGTCGATCACCTGGGAACGCCAACAGACCATTCTGCTTTTCCATGGGGAGGTCCAACAAGGCTCCCAGCTTGTCAACCGAAGCAAGTAGGTCATAAAAACTCTCGACATGCTTACCAAGCTTGGCGAATGATCCCACGATGACCGTGACGATCAACTCAGCCGCGACAAGCTGCCCAAGTGTGAGCTGACCGGACATCACCAGCCACCCACCCAAACCAAGTAAAACAGTACTCGCAACCGCCTGCAATCCGAGGGCAAAGACAATCTGCCGTAACAAAACGCGGAAGTGCGTTTTCCGAGCGGTGAGATAATCGTGAATAAATCGGTCTGAACGTTCGAGAGCAAACTCGGCAGCACCCCCGTGTCGAAAGGCCGTCGGACAACCGACAATGTTCTCTAACCACGCTGCCATTTGATACTTGGTCTTTGATTCTTTGATACTGGTTTTTATGGCTCCTCGGCCCAGCACAAAGATGATGAACGAAATTAATGCCAGCAGAACAACGTCGAATCCCAAAAGCCAGGGGTGATAAAATGCCAGAACGGCCATTCCAATGAGCGTCCCAAGAATCAGAGCGATACCGTCGAGTAGCAGCTGAGCCGAAACTTTTTGAACTGTGACGATATCGAAGAAACGATTTGTCATTTCTCGACCTGATTTGCCATCCAGGGCTTCCAGTTCGACGCGAGGTAGGCGGTAAGCCAGATCGGCTGCAACACGAGCAAAGAGCCGCCGCTGTATCATTTCCACAACAACAGTCTGCAATGCCCGTAATGCGGCTGAAAATGACAAAAATGCCAGGAGCATCAAAGCGAGCACAACCACCGGTTGAAGCATCCGACCGAAAGCAACGGTGTTCACAAGCGTTTCGACAGCGAGTGGAGTGGCCAATGCCATCAGTCCAGTCATCAGTGCGAAGACTGCAATGAGTGCAATGTCTCCTCTCTCTGGGTGCAACAGGGCGAACAGTCGTCCAACGGGCGATCGACCTTCGATTGGTGATGTCGCCTCAATCGTACCGGT
>DAOUPA010000243.1 GCA_030626405.1 Planctomicrobium sp. | reverse complement strand
TTGGCAATTTACTCAATCAAAGGCAATGGAGTTGATCTGATCGACTTGTTTATTTTAGCACGCTCGATACGTGGGCTTTCTGTGCAGGAGCGTGGTGCTTGTCTGGGGATTACCTCTGGGCATATCCAAAGTCCCTGTCATGTGGGCAAAGTCGTTCCGGGTGGAGCAGCCGGTGAGGGAGGTATTCAAGAAGAGGACTTCATCGTCGGTCTGGACAAAACCGCAATCCGCAACTTTCCGCACCTCGTGCAAACACTTCAAGATTACAAAATCGGAGACGAAGTGACCTTTTCAATTATCAGAGATGGAGAAGTGCTCGAGAAAAAAGTGAAGCTTGGTTCCTGGCGAAGTGTGATGACAGCCAACAAGTCAAACAAGTCCGTCGTCGAGCCTCCACCTTTGTTTGGGGGTCCGTTCGGGAAACCTTTCGTAGCAACCAAAGAAACTCCTCCACAAAAAAACGGTTCTGACGCGAATGCATCAGAACCGTTGAAGAATCAGTAGACGTATGTGATGTCACGCGGCACGTGTTACTGTCTTGTAACTTCGATTCCCGACGAGCTTCTCGCGAAAGCCATTCTCTGATTGTTCACGCAGACGTTGTAGGCCTTCTGAGAGTAATGGCATCGCAACACAGAGTGCCTTGCGAATTTCTTTAGTTTGCAATGAACTTTCACCGGCACCGAATTCCTTTGGAAGCTCGTTGAGGCTGGTTTCTTTGCGAATCGACAACCAGGGAAGTTCAAACTGATCTGAGAGCCTTTGTGTAAACGTCAGCGGACTGACCCGCTCGGCACCTGCAACATGGAATGTGCCTGAGAGGTTTTCGAGGCAGGCTCGCTCGATAATGGCAGCCAGATCGGTCGCCAGAATCGGAGTCGCATGGCGAATGGAGTCCTGCTCGACGATGCGCCGCATTTCGACTTCACCCAGTAAATTTTCCAACCAACCGTTTCGAGCTGGATCGGCGGACCATCCAAAGACATTGGTTCGCAAGATTAAGGCATGTGGAGCGGCATGCAGCACTTCTTCTTCTGCAGCGAGAATTGTCATCGCCTGAGCACTTTGGCATTGGCCGACACTCTCTTCGTCGTGGAACATCCAAGGGCCAGTGAAAACACCATCGGAAGAGACCATGACAAATCGTGTTTTCGTCTCTTCACAAACACTTGCCCAGTCACCAGCTTTGGCAACAATTGACTCGTCAATTCGCTGCGTCGATTCTTGATCCCATGAAGAACACGCAGCAGCACCACAGTAAATGACCCAGTCAGGCTTTGTATTATCGATTGCAGATCGTGGAGCATCGGCAGGGTCTAAGGCATCACAGTTAGCAATGTCGAACTTGTCTTCGGGGTGCCAGGTGGTCACACGGTATTTCTCTGACAGAGAAAGTGCCAGATTCGCCCCAGCGATGGTGTCGACTCCGATGACTAAAATTTTATCCACGCTATGCCTCCATGCGTTGCGCACCGTTGTGAATTCAACCTCTTCCGCTCAATCCCTGAGCGATGACCGAGTATAAGTCGAAGAAGAATTTTCAACCAAGATCAATCGGCAAGAATTACCAGTCTGGATTTTCCCGTTGTAGAATTTTCAACGTGCGTTCCGTTCCACAGCATCCATAAATTGCCCATTTCCCCTCCAATGATGGACAAACGAACCAATGCTGATTAGCGTGAGGGTCCATAGACACTCGAGAGGAAGAGATGATGAGACAATTCGCACTCCTGTTTGTACTGGGAACGATTCACTCAATGACAGCTTCTAGTTTAACTGCGGAAGAAGTGATTCAACTCTGGGCCGATCAGCCACCAGGGGAAAAACTGAATGTTGGACCTGAGGAAGACATCACAAAGTCGACTGATCGCCTGATCGCTGGTCGAAGAATTATCAAGCTGAAGAATGTCGCCCAACCAGAAATTCATGTTTACCTCGCTCCTGAAGAGACACGCAACGGAGCGTCTGTGGTCATTTGTCCGGGCGGTGGATTCAATATCTTAGCCTGGGATCTTGAAGGAACTGAAGTCGCCCAGTGGCTCAACAAGATCGGCATCAGTGCGATTGTTTTAAAATATCGAGTGCCGACAAGTCAGCAGAACCCCAAATGGAAAGCGCCTGTTCAAGATGTTCAACGGGCGATCAGTTTGACTCGGCACCATACGAAAGTATGGGGCTTGAAAACAGACCGCATCGGCGTCCTCGGTTTTTCCGCAGGTGGTCACGCGGCGGCGCGTGCTGCGTTAATGATGCAGCGTCAATACGCCACCACTGACGACATCGATAAACTCTCCTGTCGCCCGAATGCCGGAATTCTCATCTACCCCGCGTGGCTTGTTGATGACGAAGGCCAACTGCTGGAGGACCTAAAGGTCTCTCCCAAAACTCCGCCCATGTTTCTCATCCATGCCTTCGACGATGGCATCTCCGCAATGAGCAGCATTTCCCTGTTAGCTGCTCTCAAGAAGAACAAAGTCTCCTCCGAGCTACACGTTTTCGAATCCGGTGGTCACGGCTACGGCTTACGCCCCCTGAAAGACCAACCTGTGACACACTGGCCTCATCTCTGTGAGGATTGGTTCAAGAGACTGGGATGGGTTGAAGAATAGATTTCGTTTCAAAAACATTCAATTCACACGTCTTGTGTTTTGATACCAGTCTCGACTGCCCATTCAATTCAAGTGACCACGACGTTATAGAAAAGAAGCCCTCCCCATGTTCCTTCCCTGCCTGCGACATTTCTTACTTCCACTCATTCTCGTCGGGTTGACTCTTCCTTCGGCGATTGCACAAGAGAAGCCCAACCCTGCTCCGGTGGAAGTTGAGCGTCAGAAAGCCATCAGTCATCACAAGCAGCAACAAGCAATTCAAGGTGAACTGAACAAATTCCAGGAGGAGATCAGGAACCTCAAGAAATCGCTTGCATCAATGGTCTCGCTCCAAGCTGATCTCAAGAAACAACTGACTGAACTTCAAAAGAAACTCACCGAGCAAGAAACGGCTTCCACTGCATCTGGGAAGAAGCTTGCAGTGGCAACAAAGGCAGAAAAGGACGCTCTGGTCACTCTTGAAGCGGCGCAGAAAAAACTTGCTGCAGCCAAGACAGCTAACGCAACAGCAAAAAAAGACGCCGATACAAAACTCGCCGCTGTGAAAACAACGAAAGGAACACTCGCCGGTATTCAGAAGAAGACAGCCGAATTGATCGCCACCTCCGCAAAGACCGGCGAAATGATGAAGCTGACAACAACAAAGATTAACGAGAAGAGCGCCACTCTGAAAACTTCAGCCAAGGCAGAGAACGAGCATTGGATACAAGTCGAGAAGCTGCACACGCAAGCGGGAACGTGGGTTTCATTTTCAGAAGAAATTGCCCCGTTGTTTCAGAAGAGATGTCTCGCCTGTCACAACGAGGGAAAACCTCGTGGGCAACTCAAGATGGATACCTACAACGTGTTGATGCACGGCGGCGAATCAGGTGAGCTAGTTGATCTCGAAGCCCCTGAACTCTCAACTCTGATTGCCATGATCGAAGATGGATCAATGCCCAAGGACGATGATCCGCTCAGCAAAGATCAAATCGCAACGATATTAAAATGGATTTCAATGGGTGCGCGACTCGATTCCACAGCCAAAGGGACATCACCACTGATCGAAATCATGCCACGTCCTAGTTATCTCACCCCTCCAGAAGAGTACCCAGCCCCGATTCCAGTCAACGCGGTCGCTCTGCATCTGGATGGAAAACGAGTCGCCACCTCGGGCTATCACGAATTGCTCATCTGGTCGACAGAAAATGGAGAGCTGATTCGTCGAATTTCTGGAGTCGCTGAACGAATTTACGATCTTGCTTTCATGGGGAAATCAAACCTCATCGCAGTCGCCGCAGGCACACCTGGTGAAGTGGGGGAAGTAATGATTTTTGACATCAACACTGGGTCACTGATCAAAAGTCTCCATATCTCTGACGCAATCGTCACGGGGCTCGATTTCTCTGCCGATGAAACTCAACTCGCGGTCTGTGGAGCCGGAGGAGCGATTCACCTCTTCGAAACACAAACATGGAACAAAACATTAACGATTCACGACCATGGAGACTGGGTCAACAACATCGCCTGGTCACCAGATGGAACGAAAATCGCATCTGCGAGTCGCGATAAAACGTCAAAAGTGTTCGACACCAAAACGGGAAACAACCTGATGACGTTCAACGGACACAAAAATGTCGTGACGACGGTGACGTTTCTTCCGGGAGGTGAAGAAATTGCCACCGGTGGAGAGGACCGACGACTACGAATCTGGAAATTAGCTGACGCCTCAGAAGTCAGGAATGTCGCCGGGTTTGGTGGAGCGATTACATCTCTTCGACTGCTTGAGGATGGAAGAATCCTCACCGCGTCAACGGATAAGAAACTACGTTTACACACTGCTGCCGATACCAAGATCGAAAAAACTTTGGTCGGCCCCAAAGCGGAGTTACTGAGTCTCGACGGAGTCGCATCTCTCTCAATGGCTGTTTCTGGTTCACTCGGCGGCGAAATTCATCTGTGGGCGTTTGATCAGGAAAAACCAATTCGAACCTGGCTGGCGAAGCCAACACCTGTTGTTGCTGATGGAAAAACAGAAGCTATCGAGAAGAAGTAAACAATCCACTGGCAGAGCCGAGGAAATGACACGATCACCACCAACGCGTAATAATTCGTGCAGAACGGTTTTGGGGAGAGCTCTTCTCTACGTGCTTGGTAATTGTTGTCAGCAAGTTATTCGAGGATCGGCAAAAGCTCTGGCAACTCTCCGATCTTTCCGACTTCAGTCACCGCAGCTGCTGCCGGAGGAGCTGGTGGAACGCCAGCTGATTTGGTGGGCAGGCTCATTGTCGGTTCGGTAACGGGTGCGTGCGGAGGTGTTCCAACTGCGCGGAGTAGTTCCAGCTGGGCTTGGTCGTATTTAATGACGGCATCCAGGTACTGGCTTCTCGATTCAGCGAGTTGGGCAATTGCCTGTTGTGCTTCAATTGGTCGCAGCTCCCCGCCACGGATTCCATTGAAGTTGAGCGGCAACGCTTCCGCTGCAGCAAAGACTTGTTCTTTGGTCGCAGCGACTTTTTCTCGACCTAGTTGGACCCGATGGTAAGCCTTTGTCACATCGGCAGAGACTCGATCACGCAAGGCGTGGTACTTCATCCATTCCTGACGTTCCTGGCTCGCTCGCTCGCACTGGAGTGCATGGTTCCCCAGGCCCATGTTTTGAATTTCCCAGACCGCCATGACTTCAAAATCGTTGCGAAGTTTGAATTCGCCGAGGGTGTCATTTCGCCCGCCTCCGAAACCACCGGCACTGTTGCCTGCCGAGATGTTCGGAACCCAGGGGCGCCAAAGTTCCAGCTTGTATTGAGCCTGAGCGACGGAAGCTTCGTATTGCTGCCGAGAGAGTTCTGGACGAGCAGCCAGCCCTTGGGCGATCAACTCTGGTAAAGATGCCTCTGCCGAAACGAGCGAGACCGGAATTGGAAGAGGATCAACCGCAGACAACGTGACAGATGGATCTAGACGCAACATTCGAGACAGTTCCGCCGACACGGTTTCGACTTCTATTTTGGCATCGACCAGTTTCAGTTTTGCGGCTGCAACTTGTGCTCGTGCTCGCGCGGCATCTGCGGCGAGACCGGCACCTGCTTCAACGAAATTTTTCGTGAGATCAGCTAGATCACGAGTGTTGCGAACGTTCTCTTCTGCAATTCCCACGCTCAGTTGTGCTCGTACGAGGTCGTAGTAGGCTGTTCCAACCTCAAGCAAAGTGTCGTTAAAAGTAACTGTTCGATTCCACTGCGCCGCAACGACAGAACGCCGAGCAGAAAGTGGTTGAAAGTAGGCTTCGGCAGGATTGAGACCAATGAACAGACGAGGATTGCCACCAGAGCCAGTCAGTGGAGCACCTCCAACACCCGGTCCACCTCCCCAGAATGTCGATTGCCGACTGAGGTTGAGAATGTCACCTTCGGTTGATTGCAACTGCCCATCGTGCCGTGCGTAACCTGCTCCGAAACTGAGCGATGGGACCCAGAGCACTTCCGCTTTTTCCAAACGGGCAGCGGCTTCGTTCACACGCTCTACGGCGAGCGCCACCTGAAGATTATTGGCCCCTGCCAGATGAATTGCCGTAGAGAGATCAATCGGATAACGATCTTCTTTCTGGGCAGTCTCAGGCAACATAGGTTCGATGGATGGTTCAATCAATTCTGATTTCACTGACTCCGAATCGAACAATGCTAGTGGTTGTTGAAACTCATCGGATTCTTGAAGCACGACCAGTTTAATCTCGCCTCTGGTCGGTTTCCAATCGTCTTCAAGAGACAGTTCCTCCAGCAGGACTTTTACCTCGGAGGAATCGAGTTCAAGAACCTTGGCCGTAATGTTTCGATCAGTCGCATGAGTGAGACTACTATGCGCGATCGGATTCTTAAGTGAACTGTCTTGAGCGACAGTCGACTGACTCGGTTCGGAAGAAGAGACTGTTGGATACCCTGGTGGTCGAACTGGTTCATGCAAGGCAACGTTTCCAGTTGCTGAACAACCTGCCAGAAACATCATTGAGGCAACCCAAACCGTGTGTCGCCTCTGTTTTTTCCATTTGAAATTCATGACGTCCCCCAATCTCCACGGCGCGTACGTTCAAACTGCGCCTTCATCATTAGGATCGTCATAATCGTTACAAAACGTCAGGAAATCCCGAATTCGCAACAAGATGAGGAGAGAATTTAGAGAAATCCGAGAGCAATTCAGCCGTACACTTGAAGTGTACGGCTAAAGCGTATTTCCGCATTCGGCTCTAGAATACAGTGTTATTACTTGCAGAAACTCGGTTCACACAAAGCGAAAGCGTGAGAACGTTCTAATTCGCGAGTACTGGTTCAATCCGCTCGCCATCGGCGATTTGCCCGCCACCAGTCTTGATGATTTGCTCTCCACCTGCCAATCCGGAAGAAATGCCGACAGTTGAGCCATCGTGGTAGGAGACTTCGACGGCCTGACGTCGAGCGACTCCATTATCACAGACATAGACATACGATTGCCCTTTTTCGACGAGTAACGCTGAAGAGGGGACAACAGGTGTGTCCGTCATCTCTTCGAGATGAATCGTCATGTAACCGAAATAACCTGGCCAGAGTTTATGGTCGGCGTTATCGAAGTCGACTTCGGCTCGCATTAAACGGGACCGCTTTCCAAGAGCTGGCGAGAAGCGTGTGACCGTGCCAACGAATTCTTCTCCAGGCAAAACGGTGATCCGGTTCAAGACTGCTTTGTCACCACGATTGAGAAGGCGAACATCTTTCATGGGGATATCGACAAGAACTCGTACGACATCGGTATGCGTGATCGTGAGCAACGGTTTCGCGGCGCTGTTCCCGTCGGCAGATTGAATGAAAGCACCTGGATCGACGTTTCTCATGACGACTGTGCCATTAAACGGGGCACGGATCGTACCGTACGCAGACATGGTTTGAGAATACTTGAGGTTTGCCTGAGTCACATTGACATGCGCCTGAGCACTTTTGACGTCTGCTTTTGATCTCGCCAAATTTGCCTTAGCTGCATTGACGTGAGCTTGTGCAGTTTGAATGCGTGCCAAAACCGTTTTCACCCCTGCAGTTGCGGAATCGAGTTGAAACTTGGCCTGATCCAACAGTTCTCGCCGAGCAGAATTACTGTTCACTAAATCTTGATAACGCCGAACTTCGACCTGCCGAAATCGCAGTTGAGATTCACTTTCTTCCCGCTCGGTTTGTGCTTCGGAGAGTGCTGCGAGTGCGCTGTTGACTTTTGCATCTGACTGGAGAACTGCTGCCTGAGACTGTTCGACTTCGGCTTGAGACTGTTGGAGCAGTGCTTGCTTCTGGAGGAGTTCTTGCTCCATTTCTGGAATGTCAAGATGAGCCAACTCCTGACCCTCTTTTACTTCATCTCCAATATCAACAGAGATGTCTTCCAGAAAGCCACCGATCTTGGAGTACAACTCGACAGTCTTGAAGCCTTCGACTGTGCCAGGCATCTCGACGCTGCGGACGATGTTCTGTCGCTGAACGATGACGGACTGAACACGTTGTCCTTTGCCGCTTTTTGAATTCTGCGCCAGGCTCTCTTCGGCGCCGCTGACCAATACGATTCCGACGAGGAACATTGCGGATGTCACCAGCGATGGTTTCCTAAATGTTTTCATTCCGACACTCCTTGATTATTTTGTATGATCAGTCAGGCAGCCACTGCTGGACAAGCCAGCAGTGGCATCTGAAGTCTTCGCTGTAATAAACCATTGAAAACGGTCCGCATAGCGGACCCTACGATGCTGGTTCTGGATTTGGAATCGACTCTTTTGGTCCTCTTTTCACCAATGCATACATACACGGGACAACAAATTTCGGCAACAGGGTCGCGGCAATCACACCACCCACAATGGTAATTGCCAACGGGCGGTCGGCACCGTGTCCGGTAATTCCAATCGCCATGGGCAGCAGCGCTAAAATGGTTGTGACAGATGTCATGAGAATCGGTGTGAAGCGAACAATTGCCGCTTCGTAAACGGCTTCCTCTGGGGTGTACCCTTCTTCAACTTTATGGTCAGCAAAATCGAGGAGGACAATCGAATACTCGACCACGATTCCCATCATCATGATGATTCCCATAAGGGACTGAATGTTGAGCGATGTGTTTGTCAGCCAGAGAGCGAGAACTACGCCAACAAGTCCCAGCGGAATGGTGATCATCACGACCCAGGGAGTCGTGAAAGATCGCAGCAGCGCGACCATGACCAGGAAAATGAGAACGGCGCTGATCAACATGCCGAAGCTGAGTTGCTCGAACGACTGCCGCATGCTTTTGACTTCGCCTTGCATCTCGACGGAATAGCCTTTGCCTTTAAAATCTGGTCCGGAAATGTCGTACGCTTCCCCGCGTTCAGTCTGGACACTGACGAGACCGAGAATTGAGTTTTTCTCCAGTCGCCGTTCAATCTCTTTGACAACTGATCCGACATCGTAACCTGGTAACACGTTGGCAAAAATGTCAGTCGCGCGCGTAATGTTGCGATGATTGATCACGGCAGGACCGGTCGACTGTGTGATTTCCGCGACGTTTTGGAGCGGGATCGGCCCGTCGCTATTTGCCCCGGTAATCGGGATATACTTCAGCGTGTCCATCGAGTTGATGTCTTCTTCTCGATACTGCACTCCCATGAAATAGTGATTACCGTTCTTCGGGTTAATCCAGAAGGCAGGATCGAAGTTGACAGAACTGTTCGTGGCACTGACTAGATTCTTCATGACATCTTCGACAGAAACACCTTGTTGTGCAGCGAGGATACGATCCATTTCGACGTTCAGAACCGGATAGTCCATGCGTTGAGCAACGCGAACGTCAACAGCACCGGGAACATTCGCAGCTTCTTCCTTGATGATTTTGGCGATGACCTGAGCGGTGTCGAGACCGGAGCCTGTCACTTGAAAGTGAATCGGCGAAGGCTCACCCATATTGAGTGCCGCTGTGAGCATCCCGCCGGTATCGAATGCAAATTCAACTCCGGGGAAATCCTGTGCGAATTTCTCGCGCAGTTTGCCGACCGCTTCGAAGACTTCGGGAGTTTGTTTTTTGTCTTTGAATTGAACAAGGATAAACGAATCCATTGGACCAGTGTTCGGCGTATAAGCCGCAGGCCAGTCCATGAGGACTCCGATATTTGAAATCACCATTTGCAGATGAGACTCTGGATACTCTTCCTTTCCAACGGCAAAACCAGGGTCCGGCTTGCCGAGTTCGTTGATGATGACTTCTTCAATTTTGATGATCGCTTCTTCGGTTCGCTCGATACGCGTGCCAGATGGCATTCGCACGAGGACTGTGAACTGACCACTGTCGACAGGGGGGAAGAGTTCCTGACCAACGTCTTTAAACAATAACATCGAGGCGGCGAAGATGATGAAGGAACCAAGGATTGCGGTCTTCTTCCAGCGTAAAGTGACTCGAAGCATCGCGCTGTAGCCGCGAATGACTGCGCCCAGCCAACCTTGTGTTTCTTCCTCTTCGGTTTTCAATGATCCACGTGACAACAAAAGCGCAGTGACCGTCGGAACGAAGAACAATGCGACAAAGCAGGAAGCAACAATCGTAAAAGTGACAGCGATCGCTAGTGGTGCAAACAGAAACTTCGGAAT
>DAOUPA010000654.1 GCA_030626405.1 Planctomicrobium sp. | reverse complement strand
TGCTCGGTGGCTACGGGTTGTTTGGGATCATTCTGGATGTTCAACTGCAAACAGTTCCGAATCGGCGTTACAAAGTCGACAGGTTTATTGCCCCCACGATTGATGCGCTCACGACTTTTGATCAGCAAGTGACTGATCGACCGGAAGTTGAGATGGTCTATGCGAGAATAGAGACTTCAGCAAAGAACTTTCTGAACGAAACCCTCATCTATGTCCTCTCTCACGATCCCGCTGCCGACGGCAAGCTTCCAGAATTGAAAGAGAAAGGATTCGTCGGTTTGAGACGGAGCATTTTTCGAGGCTCGATCAACAGTGAATACGGAAAACGACTTCGCTGGGATGCGGAAACAAGTCTTCAGCCATCAGTCTCACCCACGCACTATTCGCGAAATCAACTCTTGAGCGAAGGTGTCGAAACGTTCGAAAATCGCTCAGCGACGACAACCGATATTCTGCACGAGTATTTTGTCCCCCGACAGAGCCTCGCGGTATTCGTGCAAGACTTGCAGCGAATCATTCCGCAGTACAATAACGATCTGTTGAATGTCACAGTTCGATTTGTAGAGGAAGATCACGATACCGTTCTCCGTTATGCCGATAAGCAGATGTTCTGCTTCGTCATGCTGTTCAATCAGGTACGTACGCAAGCTGCGGACGAGGAAATGCAACGAATGACGGAGGAATTAATTGATGCGGTTCTGCAACGAGGTGGTCGCTACTATTTGCCTTATCGACTGCACGCGACCAAAGAACAATTCCACAAAGCCTATCCGCAAGCAAAACGATTCTTTGCAGTGAAACGACAATACGATCCGGACGAACTCTTCACGAATACTTTCTACATAAAATACGAACGTGATTGAATGTGGGCAAGAAAGCGAATTGATATCGGCTGGTTCGACCTACTCTGTGTAAAGGGGTGGACGGTTTTCCCTTGGGGACAGAAGAACTCGCAAAGCATGCTGGAAACGATGTGGTCCGCTAATGCAGACGCTCTGGCTTGTTTGTCCGTACGGAGTGGCTTTGACTTGCTTCTCGGTCAGTTGCAACTTCCGCAAGGGAGTGAAGTCTTAATGTCCGCCGTCACGATTCAGGACATGGCGAGAATCATTGAACACCACGGACTTGTCCCGGTTCCGGTCGATCTCGACCCAGCAACAATGGCTCCTGTTCCGGAAGAACTGGAACGTGCGATCACACCGCAAACAAAAGTGATCCTCATCGCCCATCTGTTCGGCGGAATCATTGACTTCACTCCGTACACAGAGATCGCTGCCATGCATGACCTGATATTGATTGAAGATTGTGCGCAAGCCTTCGATGGAGACCAGTACAAAGGACACCCGCAGTCCGATGTCGTCATGTTCAGCTTTGGACCCATCAAAACCGCAACTGCGCTTGGAGGAGGAATCCTAACGGTTCATGATCGCAATCTCCTTTTCCAAATGAGAGCGAAGCAGTCTGACTATCCCGTGCAGAAACGAATCGGTTATTTAAAACGTGCCTGCACTTACACACTTCTGAAGCTCATCGGCAGCTACTATGCGTTCGGGATGCTGGTCAAAATTTGCAAATTCCTGGGACGTGACTACGAAACGCTGCTCAACGGAGTCGTCCGAAACTTTCCTGCGGATGAATTCTTCGATGCACTGCGCCAGCAACCTTGCACTCCGCTTTGTTTGCTAATGTGTCGCCGTATCAATAAGTTCAGTCTGCTCAGGCAAGACCGGCGAATCGAAGCCGGTCGATTGCTCAATAAGAAACTTTCTCCGTACTTTCACTGCCCGAGCGGTAGGCTGATACGACATACGTATTGGGTCCTTCCCATTGAAGTTGATCACGATAGTGACATCGCCACTCGCTTACGAGAAAACGGATTTGATGCCGCCACCGCCAGTCAACTCCGTCCGGTCTCTCCTCCCGAAACTCGTCCGGACCAAATCCCTCAGCAAGCCATCGATTGCTTGTCGCGCGTGATCTACCTCCCGCTCTACCCTGAAATCCCGGATTTTGAACTCATCCGCATGGCTGACCTGATGATTGAAAACCAGAGCGATTCGTAAGCTGTTTCAAATGACCAGAGACAAGATTCACGAAGTGTGTTGATCACTTTGTGAAAAAACTTGACAAATCCGGCGAGACCGTTCGAAGTTCATCGACAATCAGCGGAGCGATCAGTTTCGCTCCTTTCGCATTCAAGTGCGTGCGGTCGGTCCCGTCCTTTGGTGAGATTTCTTTGCAGCCTTGAGGACCGAGTTTTTCACACAACAGGATACTACGAGTATGCAAGTCGACAACCGGTACGTTGAGTTCTTGTCCGATCAGTCTGACAGCAGCGGCATACGGAACCAGAATCGACTGGATCTTGCCGTTTTCAAACCGTCGACGCGTGAGTGACGTCACCAGGATTGGCTTCGAACCAACTTCTCGGGCTTCGTTGACGTACTTCCGCAGAAATTCTCGATAAGTCGTCATTGGGTCGGTCTCACGTACTTCCCCTTTGCCCGGCTGATCGTTGTGACCAAACTGAATCAGAATGTAATCCGGCTTCAGAGCCACACACTTCTTCCAGCGCCCTTCCGTACGAAAACTCCGTGAGCTCCGTCCGCCCGCAGCCATGTTGATGCACTTTGCATTGGCATTCAACAAGTGACTGAAACCGCCTCCCCAGCCAGCGGAATCGGTGACAGTCGAATCCCCGGCCAGGACAATCGTGACCTTCTGGTCGTCTGCCTTTGCAGAATGAGACAGCAGGCAAGCTGTCACAATCAACAGGAGAAGTTGTCTTGTTGTATACAAATTCAAGTCAAGAATACTCATTCTTGTTAAGTGCCTCATTTTAACTCAACTGGAATTGTTCAGTCCTTTTTGTTGGAACCATTCTGCGGTCGCTATTTGGAGGAGTGACCTCCACTCATTCACAATTACCTTGTAATGTTACAACATTTGGATTTACTCAACCATTTTTAGACACTCTCAACAATGGCCCCATTTACGGTTTACGTTTTATGCTACCGCTCAGAGTGAACCGAAAATCGCCTGCATCAAGCTTTAGGCGTGAGACCGAAGACGCGGTCCATGTTGGCGGACACTTCTTTCAGACGTTCAAGATCGCCGCCGCCTACTTCCGCCGCCGCCCAGCCGGTGTACTTGATTTCAGCAAGAGCTTTTCGCACGTCGGTCCAGTCCAGATCGCCTTCACCGATCTTTGTGAACTTGCTCATCTCGCGTGAGAAACCTTTCAGATCGAGCTTCACAACCCGTTTGTCGAGCTGCCGAATCCAGTC
>DAOUPA010000232.1 GCA_030626405.1 Planctomicrobium sp. | reverse complement strand
GGGATGGTCGTTAATTGCAACGATCGTTCATTAAGGCCGAGGATCTGCCCTTTCGTCGAAAACAAACCTTTGAAATCGAAGACTTTAAGTAGCGGTTCAATATTTTGACCCTACGCGCAGATGACCATTCTAAACTAACAAAACGTAGAGCGCCCATGGGGCAATTTCGGTCACCACTTGTTGGACTTACTCGATTCGGAATGCCCGATTCAATCCGAAGGCAGATTCATTTCGGACTAATGCCAGTTGCGTCTCCACTGGAAGAGTTTAGGTCAATGTTGGTCAAATTCTCATTGGTTGCTTTTGAGTCATCGGTATCAGAGACACTCTTCCAAATCCCTCGACTCATGCTTTCCAGATAAGCTCGGCTCAATAACTGAACAATTCTCTCCAAGTGATCATGCGGTGTCTTATGTTTCATTTATATTGCCATGTTGGTTCTTCTATTCAAATGTGCTTAAGGTTTTTGCACACCGCGCATTCACGTATGCTCATTGAAAGACTTTACCAGTCACCTTAATAATGGTGTCAAATTACCACCAACTCTTGATCGATTCTGTCTCTCGATCTAACGATGACCATTGGATGACGGTAACATATCATTTAAAGATTGTGAGGAGCCTGGTTCGCCAGGCTGACCATGGTCAGCTTATCTTACCATCCAAGTTTGGTTTATAATCGGCGGACTCGTCAGGAAACGTGTTCAACAGAACTGAGTTCAAACAACCACCACATGCACTTTTCAGTGATTGAACTATGCCATTCAGCCGAAAGAATTCCCGCACTAATTGTTCGAATGAAAGCACGTGGCAACGACTCATGAATGCGAATCCGCCGACACATTTTCGATTCATATACGTTGTCCTTTGGGCTAGTCAACTGGTTCAGATAGCAGTGGCTGCACCGGTTGATTTCGTTCGTGATGTGGCGCCGATTTTTCAGCAGCATTGTGTTCATTGTCACAACGAATCAAAAACCAGCGGCGATCTCTCATTGTCGCAATCAAAGGGTCTACGTGAACTTGATCTCATCGTCCCAGGGAAACCTGCGGAGAGTTCATTGCTTGATGCAATTATCGCGGAGGAAGGTGAAGCTTCTTCGATGCCGGAAGAAGGAACACCTTTAACGCTAAAGCAAGTCGAAGTCATTCGCCAGTGGATTGCGGAAGGAGCTAAGTGGCCCGCCGATTTTGTCGTCCAGCAGAAAGCAAAGGCCGACGGAACGTGGTGGTCGCTACAGCCGGTTGCAGAAGTTTCATTGCCTGATGCGAAACCGACTCGGTCTTCACATCCGATTGATTTGTTCATTCAGCGACGACTCAATAAAGAGGGACTCACCTCTTCTATTCCTGCAGATCGTCGGACTTTAATTCGCCGCGTCTATTACGATTTGATCGGTCTCTCTCCAACTCCCGAAGCCGTCGCCGAATTCCTTGCTGATCACAATCCAGACGCGTACGAACGGCTCGTTAATCGCCTGTTGGATTCAAAACATTTTGGTGAACGCTGGGCGAGACACTGGTTGGATATCGCCCATTACGGCGACACACATGGTTTTGAACGAGACAAACTTCGCGACAACGCCTGGCGCTATCGCGATTACGTGATTCGTTCTTTTAACGCAGACCTCCCTTACGATCAATTCTTGCGTGAGCAAATCGCAGGTGACGTCATCGCTCCCGAGGACGCAAAATCGGTCATCGCGACTGGGTTTCTGGCAGCTGGCCCTTGGGATTATGTCGGGCAAGTTGAAACCAAGAGCCTCAAGATCCGGCGAGCAGCGCGTGCGCTGGATTTGGACGATATGGTCACCCAGGTCATGACTGCAACAATGGCGATGACCGTGAACTGCGCCCGTTGTCACGATCACAAGCTCGATCCAATCACACAGAAAGAGTATTACCAACTGACGGCTGTTTTTGCTGGACTGAAACGCAGCGACCGAGTAATCAGTGAGGAAAGCCGTAAGGCGTATGAAGCCGAGAAGACACGACTGGAAACAGCGATCAATCGCGTTGAAGTTGAAATCGGACAGGCTGAAGGACGCGTCTTCAACTTGGCTGATGTCGTCGGAAATGGGAACGGTCTTGGAGCAGGCAAGAAAGACCTCGGCATCGATGCACGCTCCGGAAAATTTCAAGATCGCCCGTACGGCGACCTCGGTAATGTGAAACCCGGCAACTACGCAGGCTGCACAAACCAATTCATTGATGGTGTGTTTGTCCCGGCGGGCGAACGAACGCAAATCACTTCAACGGAATTGTTCGCAACTGACATGCCCGCCAACAGCGGCAAAGCCTGGGATATGATCCGCAACGGCCCGGTTTCAAGTCAGTTCTCGACGACATTTGGTGAAATCGATTACAACCTGAATGGTCATTCGATGATCGGTCTGCATGCCAATGCGGGGATCTCCTTCGATGTGAATGCGATTCGCAACGTGATGATAGAAATCGATTCTGCTCGTGAAGAAGTTGCAGCGATCAAGTTCTCAACCGTCGTTGGCTACGGCGGGAAGACAGTCGCACCAAGTGCTGAGTTTCGTATCTACCTGGATGGGGAATTACAGACGAGTCAACGGATTGGTCGCAACGCTGCAATTTCGGTTGATTTTCAGATTCCGCAAAAGGCGCAATTCCTGACTCTCATTTCGTCAGATGGAGGCAACGGATATGGGCACGATCAAGTTAGTTTTGGTGATCCACACATCAGCCGGACGGTCCCTTTAGAACTGACTGTTCAGAAGAAACAACAACTCGCTCAACTTCGACAGGAAAGGGGGAAATTGAAACAAGAGTTAGCAACTCTTGGAGAACCGCCAATTCTCTACGGGGTGGTTGCGGAAAAACCGCCAGCTGTCCATGTGCTGTTGAGAGGTGATCCGGAGACAGCAGGCGAGGAGGTTTCACCGGGGGGATTGAGTTGGTCGGAAACTCCCCGCATCTTTGGGGATCAGCAATTGGGTGAGGGTGAGCGTCGTCTTGCTCTCGCTGAGTGGATTGTCGATCCAAGCAATCCGCTCACGGCGCGTGTGATTGTAAACCGACTTTGGCATTTGCATTTTGGCTATGGAATCGTCGGCACGCCGAGCGACTTTGGTTATGGAGGTTCCCAACCGTCTCATCCGGAGCTGCTCGATTGGTTGGCGGCTGAATTGATTCGACAGAACTGGTCGCTCAAAGCGATCCATCGTTTGATTGTCACTTCCGAGACCTATCGACAGGCAAGTCTGCGACAAGAGTCTGCCGTCGTACAAGACGGAACTGACCCCAAGCTGGTTGATTCTGATAACCGATTGCTATGGCGAATGAATGCCCGACGATTGGAAGCCGAAGCCGTTCGCGATTCTGTATTGGCGGTGAGCGGAAACCTGAATCAAACAATGTACGGCCCCGGCTACCGGGACTTCGTATACAAAGAAGCATACGCACCGATTTACACTTACAAGACGGCCGATTCGCCGGAGTTGTGGCGGCGTAGCGTCTACCGATTTGTCGTCCGCACCACACCTTCACCGTTTATGACTGCGCTCGATTGTCCGAATCCTGCGAATCTCACTCCGAAACGAAACGTAACGACCACGGCGCTACAATCCCTGGCAATGTACAACAACGACTTCATGCTCCGGCAGTCCCGCTACTGGGCTGAAAGGATTCAGCGAGAAGCTGACGAACCGGACGCACAGATCGACCGTGCCTTTCAGCTGGCGTTCGTACGTTCACCAACAAAATTGGAACTTGCTTCAGCTCGTAAACTGATCGCCGACCAAGGTTTGTTGCATCTTTGTCGGGCTTTGCTCAATGCCAATGAATTCGTTTACTTAGACTAAGAGATTTGCAGAATGAAATTGCAAACGATCAATCGTCGTCAACTGTTGCAGCAAACCGGTGGTGGATTTGGTTGGCTAGCGCTACAGACGATGTTGCGTCAGCAATCAGCTCAAGCTGCTGAGGAAAAACTCTCCGATCATCCTGCGCGTGCCAAAGCAGTGATTCAGATATTTTGTCCCGGGGGGATGAGTCACATTGACACATTCGATTACAAACCAGCATTGGCGAATCGAGCTGGAACTCCTTTTGATCCCACCGGAAAGCTCCAGTTCTTCGGGTCCAAGCCGGGAAATTGTCAGCCGACGTTCTGGCCTTTTCATCAGCATGGTGAATCTGGATTGTGGATGTCCGAACTCTTTCCGAAACTCGCCAAACATGTCGACGATATCGCCTTCATCTACTCCATGCACAGCAAGACAGCGCTGCATGGTCCCGCTTGCTTTATGATGAACACTGGTTTCACGCTACCGGGTTTTCCAAGCATGGGGTCTTGGGTGACCTATGGATTGGGGAGTGAAAGTGAAGACTTGCCTGAGTTCGTAGTCCTGCCAGATCCGCTCGGATTGCCACCTGGTGGA
This sequence comes from Planctomicrobium sp., assembly GCA_030626405.1. GTDB lineage: Bacteria > Planctomycetota > Planctomycetia > Planctomycetales > Planctomycetaceae > Thalassoglobus. Next base: position 6,183 of record DAOUPA010000232.1, on the reverse strand, counting down.
ACGATAAATTGGGGCGCCGGTTTTCTACCTGCTGTGCATCAAGCGACGACACTCGATTCACGCTCTGGTTACCAACCGATCAATGATTTATTTCCACCCAAATCGTTTACGGAAGTGGACGAAAAATCAGATCAAGCGGGGCTAGATTTTCTTAAGACGCTGAACTCACAGCATCTTGCCAATCGTCAAGGGAACAAAGATTTAGAAGCTCGAATGTCTGCCTATGAGATGGCTGCCCGTTTGCAACTGAGCGCACCGGAATTGACAGACCTCACTTTAGAATCGGCAACGACTCATCAGCAATACGGGATGGGAGATGAAGTGACCGAGCCGTTTGGTCGGCAATGTTTGTTAGCCCGCCGATTGGTCGAACGTGGAGTCCGTTTCGTTCAAATCTATTGTGGAGCAGAGAACACACAAGCCCGGGAAATTCGCCCGAACTGGGATTCGCATGAAGATATTGTTCGCGATCATGGATACTGGGGCCGCGTTCTCGATTCCGGAGCTTCTGCTTTACTGAACGATTTGCAACAACGAGGCATGCTCGATGAAACCTTAGTCATCTGCACAACAGAATTCGGACGCCAACCCGCCGCCCAAGCGAAACGCTCTACCGGACGAGATCATAATGCCGGTGCGTTTACATCGTGGCTGGCAGGTGGCGGGATCAAAGGAGGAGTCGGCTACGGAGCGACCGATGAACTCGGTTTCAAGGCGGTTGAGAAACCGACTTACTGCTACGACCTCCACGCAACAGCCCTGCATTTACTCGGCATCGATCACACAAAGCTGTCGTTCTACCACAACGGAATCGCAAGACGCTTGACCGACGTACACGGTCATGTCATTCCTGAGATCATCAAATCACTGTGATAGATAAGGTCCCCTACAGCCAGTGGGTGAACTGGTGGAGGATGAGCGCAACGGTGATGTTGGTGGGAACAGTTCAGTGCGAAACCTCAATTCCCTGAAACTCATTCCAGGATTCCAGCAACTCGCGTCTCAGTTGAGAAACTCGGCTCGCAGTCACCTGAGAGCGTTTTGCCACCATTTGCGTCGATTCTCCTCCCGCTAAGGTCTCTGCGATTTGACGTTTGAGACGTGAGAGTGATTCCAGCCAATTCCGAAAGTCAATCCGTGTCACGGCGATGTCGGCAGGATTGGCATGGTGATCCTCGACCACCAGTTCACGCCAGACTCCAGACTTACTGTCCCGTTGATACCAGGATGTCTTGTTTACTTGCTTGCGCTTCTGGCAGTAATGACTGTCAACATCATTGATGTTCAGACGTGTTGCGAAACGCCTGCCGTCTCTCACATGGCAGCAGGCATACGATGCCAAGGGGCTTGCTGCTGCTCGATCCGTTGTTATTTACAATCACGAAGAATTTGGTTGACGAAGTGGGAAGTGGTCATCGCATGAGAATCGAACTTAAATCCTGTTCCTCCCAGAAGGTACAACGATCTACTTCTCTGCTGCAAGCGTCGAAAATACCGCGAAGTGACTTGATCATCTCTTCACACAAACTTTACGATGAAACACCGTAAATATCTCGCATTGAAATAATTCTACAATCACTTCTCAGAATTCAACTGAAAGAAATGCAAATGGTCTCTTCCAGAATTAGCGGTTGCTGTCGAAATCGTATGCGCAATCTCGCAATTATGGTGCTGGGTCTCTCTCTAGTCATGTCTGTTTCATCAGCAAATGCAGATGAAACCTTCTCTTCGTTGGTTTCAAAAGTTCCAGCGACTGCGAATGCCATCATCGCTATCGATGCGGACCGCTTGCGAAATAGCCCGCTGGGGAAATCACAAAACTGGTCAAGCAAAAACGAAGCAGCCTATGTCAACACACCATTTATTCTCCCACCAGAAGCAAATCGAATCGTCATTGCCTCGCAGATGAACCCAAATCATCAGTTTGAACAAGCGTGGGAACTTGCTGTAATGAGCCTTGTCGAGCCGATTTCATCGAGAGCGATTGCCAGAGCTGAGGGCGGCTACGTTGATCAACTTGGTGGCCTGTCTGCCATCTGGAGCCCGAGTGATGCTTACTTCGTTCAATTCACATCTGGAATGCTGGGTGTAATGGCGCCTGCGAACCGTCAACTTGTCTCCCGCTGGGCTGCTACATTAAATACTGGCTTGGAGAAAACGGGATATCTCAGCGAGTCCCTCGAACAACTCGAAAGTGGTGCTCAAATTGTGATCGCGCTCGATCTGAGCGATGCAGCCGTGCCGCATCAATTAAAAGAAGGGCTCGAACAAGCCGAGTGGCTAAAGGGGAAAGCCGATGAGCTTGCGAAATGGCAGAGTGTCATCAGTAGTATTCAGGGCGTGCGTTTGGCCATTACGGTCGATTCAAAAATCAATGGGCAGTTGACAGTTGATTTTGGAAAAGATCCTTCCGACCTGGGAAGCAATGCAAAGAAAGCCATCGTTCAGGTTCTTCAAAAACATGGTGTTGCCTTTGGTGAGCTTGAGAAGTGGTCCTTTTCTCAAAGTCAAAACAGCTTGCATCTTTCTGGGGAACTCTCGAATTCGGATCTTCGAAAAGTGATGAGTCTTCTTGAACTCCCAAGTTCAAATTTCAGTCATCTCGCAGACAAGGAACCGGCTGCTGAAAATGAAGAAGACAAAGTTGTCGAAGCATCTCAAAAGTATTTCAAATCCGTGTCGACACTTCTTGACGATTTACAGGGTGAGTTTAAGACGAATCGGGATGTCAGAAGAAGTTTCGCCGCAACATATATGGAACGATACGGCAAACGAATCGATGACCTTTCGATTTTGAATGTTGATGTTGATCTCGTGAATTACGGACTTTCAGTTTCTGAAACTCTGCGAGGGTCTGGGCTCACGCAAAGAGAAGCAGGCGTAAATACCGGAATTCGAAGATCGAGTGTTTATCAAACAAATGGTAACTACGATTACTACGATGGTTATCGATCAGGTGCCAGCATCAAAACGCAAATCAAGCGTGAAGAACAAGGTGCTGCTACTATCCAACGTTTCGGTAGCTGGAAAGAAATTCAGGATGCGACTGCCAACATCCGAGTCACGATGACCCGGAAGTACAACGCTGAATTTTAATAATCGTAATTTCTCAACTTAAATGGCTTTTTAATGTCAGCAGGCAGCTCATGCCGCATGATGAGACAATGAGATTGAAAATAAAGACACACCAAAGATTATCACCTGCAGTGATGATCTTTGGTGTTGTTTTTTGTCTCTCCTTTGGGTCGTTGTTCGCGAGTGAGACGATCATTGTTGCCTTCGGAGATTCAACCACGGCCCCTCGAGGAAAACTGCAAGTCTTCACACGATTGCTCGAAAGCGAGCTTGCTCTTAAGGAAGTCGACACGCAGATCATCAATTCCGGTGTCGGTGGAAATAATACGAATCAAGCACGCAAGCGATTTCAAAAAGATGTTCTGACCCATCGACCGGATGTCGTCATTATTCAATTTGGAATCAATGATGCAGCAGTCGATGTCTGGAAGAAGCCACCTGCAACAGTGCCGCGAGTTGATCTTGAACTGTTCGAAGAGAACCTCACTCACTTTGTAACGACTCTCCAGTCAAAAGGTTCTGAAGTCATCCTAATGACGCCGAATCCGTGCCGGTGGACTTCCAAGCTCAAAGAACTTTATGGAAAACCGCCATACCAGCCGGATCAGGTCGATGGTTTCAACGTTTTGCTCAGCGAGTACGCCAATGCTGCACGGCGCATTGCGAAACAGAACGACGCTGCGTTGATTGACGTCTACCGGTTATTTCAGGACTATGACAAGCAACCGCAGCAGGCAGTCGATGACTTACTCCTCGATGGCATTCACCCCAATGCCGATGGACATCGACTGATTGCTGAATTGATTCTGAAACAACTAACGAAACATACTGATGACTGATGCAATTCAGCTGCGCACAATCGAATTCGAAGGAACCGATTCCGGTCCGCATTTGCTTATCACGGGAGGTGTTCACGGAAACGAATTCACCCCGATGGCGGCAATTCGCAAGCTCTCGAAACTGATCGACGCGAACGTTCTCACTGGTCGGCTGACGCTCGTACCCATCGTCAATCGTGCTGCGTTTCTCAATGGTGCAAGAACAGCTGAGGACGGGTTGGACTTGGCGCGAACTTGTCCCGGTCGCTGCGATGGATCTGTCACCGAACGGACAGCGGTCGCGCTGAGTGAACTCATCCGTTCCGCCGACTACTATGTCGATCTGCATACAGGCTCTTCGACAGAATCACTTTCCCCGATGTCTGGTTACGTCCTGCACAAATCAGAAGAAATCCTGAACAAACAACGCGAAATGGCTCGCGCGTTTAATCTCCCGATCATCTGGGGAACATCGGCAACGCTCGAAGGTCGCTCGCTCTCAGTCGCCAGGGACGCAAACGTCCCAGCGATCTATACCGAGTACATGGGGTCTGGAATGTGTGACGCAGACGGGGTTCAAGATTACGTCGACGGCTGCCTGAATGTCATGGCATCTCTTGGAATGATTGAGCGAACTTTGCCTGACTCGGCAATTGAGCATGTTGTCGAAGATGATCGACCTGATTCAGGTCATATGCAAGTGCAAAACCCTTCGCCAATCACCGGCTTCTTTGAGTCATACGCGAAACTCGGCGATACGATTCGCGCAGGCGAATGCATTGGGATGGCGATTGATCTCAACGATGATACGGCAATTCCGGTTGTTGCTGGACACGAAGGAATCGTCCTTGGTTTGCGAACATTTTCTCGTGTTCTCAAGGGGGAAAGCGTTGCCGTCTTGATTGAAACAAATGCTGGAAAAACCAAGACATCATCGAAACGGTAGGCTGGTACTCGTTCCAGCATTTCTCCTTCAACGAATCCAATATCTCACCACCTTGAAATTCAATTCGACTCACTGGAAACTGTTAAGTATGTGCTATCGATCCAATCGACACCTTCTGGTTTTATTCGGTGTCAGTTTCATTCTCGTATTTCACAGCCAAGTAGCGAAAGCGGACGACCAACTCTGGCTCAATACGCTCTGTAAACAGCTTCCATTCGACTATCAGGGACCTTTCATTCATCTTGATGATGGCGGCATTCTGGCGATTCACAACAATGCGACAATCGTCAGCGATGATGGTGGAAGTACATGGTCCGAACCTCGTCCGTTGTTTGAGAAGAGTCTCAACATCAAAGTGAGTAATGAACGCGCCCTGCTGAGGACTCGTAGTGGTGTCATCATCGCTGCGTTTATGAATTTGAATGAGCGGAACTGGACCTGGAATAACGAACTTCATGACGCACCAGATGCAAAATTACCGACCTATGTAATGCGAAGCCTGGACAACGGGAAGACCTGGCAGGACATCCAGAAAATGCACGATAACTGGTCCGGTGCCGTTCGGGATATGATTCAAATGAATGATGGTCGAGTGATCTTCACCGCCATGAAAATGATGCACGACCCAGGACGCCATACGGTATTGACGTATTCTTCAAGCGATGATGGAGCAACCTGGGAATCGAGCAATCTCATTGACCTCGGTGGTCGAGGTCATCACGGTGGTGTCACGGAACCAACGATTACTGAACTCAAAGATGGCCGCGCATGGATGCTCATTCGCACGAACTGGAACGAGTTCTGGTCCGCCTATTCCAATAACGGTGGTCGCCATTGGCAGGTTCTACAACCGTCTGGGATTCCCGCAGGGAGTGCTCCTGGTTTGGTGAAACGACTTGCAAGCGGTCGGTTAGTGCTCGTGTGGAATCGCCCCTATCCAGACGGAAAAGATTCCTGGCCTCTGAGCGGCGGCGATGGACTCTGGTCGGACACCGCAGTGAGCAATCATCGCGAAGAACTTTCGATCGCCTTCTCAGAAGACGAAGGCAGATCATGGAGCAAATCTGTCGTCATCACCCGTCAGAAAGGTAAGTGGCTCGCCTATCCGTATGTCTTCGAGCAAGAACCGGGTCAACTCTGGATTACCACAATGCAAGGGGGAGTTCGCTTGAGTCTTCGCGAACAAGACTTTGCGAGTTCAAAATAAGTGCGCATGCTTCACTCATTTTACAGTCATGCAATTCTTTTCTCAAGACTATTCATTTCATTGATGCCATGAAAACAACTTTGCAACTTCTCTTCCTTTTAATGTTTCAGGCTGTCTCTTCGGCTGCTCATGCGCAG
>DAOUPA010000566.1 GCA_030626405.1 Planctomicrobium sp. | reverse complement strand
GCAAACTGCGAATCCCGATAATACGGAAAGTGACCGCTGGTCTCGTACAATTCGACACGACCGATATGCGGCGAGTAGACTGGCTCGTAGCCACGCCGCATCAGTTCTTGCTTAATAAAATCTTCCAACAGCGCGCGAATTGTTGCCCCTTTCGGAAGCCACAGGCATAGACCGGAACCGACTTCGCTCGAAATTGAGAAGAGTCCATGCTGCTTTCCGAGTGTGCGATGATCGCGGCGTTTCGCTTCTTCGACTTGTTCGAGATACGCCTTCATAGCTTTCTTGTCGAAGAAGGCAGTGCCGTAGAGTCGCTGAAGGTGTTTGTTGTTCGCGTCACCCTTCCAGTACGCGCCAGCCACGTTGAGCAGCTTGAATGCTTTGATTTTCCCAGCGTCAGGGATGTGCGGTCCGCGACAGAGGTCAACAAACTCGCCCTGACGATAGAAACTCAGACTCTCGTGGTCGGCGAGGCCGGTTTTGATATGCTCGGCCTTGAGTTCCTGATTGAGTTCGCTCACAAACTCGACAGCTTTATCCCGGCCGAGGTGAAACCGCTCGAACGGTTCGGCCTCTTTGACGATCGCCTGCATCTCCGCTTCGATGCGAGGGAAGTCTTCTTCGCTGATCGGAGTTTCAAGGTCGAAGTCGTAGTAGAAGCCGTTTCCAGTCGTCGGTCCAAATGCAAGACCAACGCCTTCGTAAAGTCGCATGACAGCTCGTGCCATGACGTGAGCACAAGAATGCCTCAAAACTCCCAGAGCATCGGCATCGCGAGTCGTGATCAACTTCATCGGGATCGGATCGGACTCGGTCATTTCTTCAAGAGGACGCATCGCATCGACGATGACACCGTCGACTTCGGCAGCGATTGTCGCATTCGCAAGTCGTTCGCCGATTCCACGAGCGACATCAAGTGCGGAAGAGCCTGCGGGATATTCTTTAACAGTACCGTCTGGGAGTTGAATGTTTGGCATGAGAAGCTTCTATCTGTTTGGGACAATTGTGGCCACCGGTACGAAGGGCGACTAAAAACACATCTGTCCGACAACGCGCGTTCTAAACAAGACGAAGATTCGCGTCAACCAATCTTGCCGTTTGTCTCATCATATTCAGTCACATTCGCGATTTCTCATGAAAGTATTTAAGATCAGCGACTGCCAACGGCCTGTACGGAACTCTTTTCGGGAGATTGATTCATGCGAACGCTATTTTCGACTCTTAGTTTGATTGTGATCGGAGTTTTGTTGCTCCCGCAGTCGGCCTCTGCCCAATCGACAGCGAATCTCAATCGAAAGTTCGCAACAAAAGTGACTGTTGAGGTCGAGTCCGAGCCAATTTCGGATTTTTTCAAACGAATGAGCAAAGAACACAAAGTGGTCATCGACGTCGACAAGGAAGCTCCCACCAAAAAGGGATTTTCGCTCGACGACCCAATTTCTTTGTCCCTTAAAGAAGTTTCGTTGTTCACCGCTTTGAAACTCGCCGCTGAATCGCTCGACTTCGTCTGCATTCCACAGGGAAAGAAGGTGCACGTTACAACATACACAGCGATGCGCGAGAAGTTGTATGAACAGCAGTATTCATTTCCGTGGTTACGTCCCTTAAATATAGACCCTCGGAATTTAGCCGAGAAGATCGAATACACTACTGCTGGTCCCTGGTTTCAACTCGATGCCGAGGGAGGCGATTTCTCAACTTTCGCCCAGACTGCTTTCAAAGTGACACAAAACTGGGAAAACCATCAACAAATCTCCCAGATCCTGGCAGGACTTCAGTCGATCATCAGTGGGCGGGGGCAACTGAAGAGGAATCCCAACGAGGTACGTATTGAGAAAGCGTTACAGACGCTGGTGGAAATTGAAGCAGGAGAACAACCGCTTGAGACGGTTCTGTCTCAACTCCTCACTGAGAATGAAATCAACTCCTGGGTTGATACATCAGAATTGAGGAAAGAAAGAATCAAACTGTCTGATTCCGTCAAGATCATGGGCGGAAAGAAACGAATCGTTGAGCATCTTGCGGAGTTATTGTCGCCACTCAAACTTGCTGCGTTTATTGACGGTGAGGTCGTGAAAATATCAACACAATATGTGTTTGAAGAGTCAATGGTTGTGCGTGTTTACGATGTCCGCAAACAAATCGTTAAAGTGGGAACAGCTGAAGCTGTTGCAGACATTCTCATAAAGAACGAGGACACCGGTATCTGGTTTCCGGTCGATCAAGTCGGCGGGAACTACGGTGATGTCGGCCCACTCTTGGTGATCTTGCATACAAATCGAGCCCATAAAATTATCTCAGGAATGCTGAAGCAATAACGCCGCGAAGTTCTTCTCTTCCAATTCACTGAAATGAACACCGGAGCATTTCAAATGCAACGTTCAGTTTTACTTTGCTTGAGTAGCCTCTTCTTCATTGTCTGGGGCAGTGCTCTCGCCACGGCTCAAAAAAAGACGCCACCACCTGCGAATCCGGTCGAGGCAGCGGCGGTACAGCATTCTCTTTCTACCGAAGAAATTGAAGCACTTGTTGGTCAGGAAGTGGACTTGCTGTTCACAGATGGGAAGACTGCAACCGGTGTCACGATCACCGATTTTGCAACATTCGGAGCTGGAGATCGCATCAAGCTCATTCGATACAAGACCGAGGAATCCGCTCGCGAAAAACGGACACCAGCAGCGAAGTTATTTCGATTGAGTGTCGGAGATAAATCGTATCGCACGAACTATTTGCCTTCGATCAAGGCGACTGTGTTACAGGATTTTGAGAAACTCAGAGAGGAAATTGAAGAAAAACTACAAGGGCAGGGGCAACGCGTCTGGGAGAAACTCTCGGATGAAGATCGGCAGAAGTTCGTCGACGAAGAGAAAGAGTTCCTTAAAAAAGTAGGGGTTCACTTCCAATCGCTCCCAATGAAGTTTTACGAGACGAAGTACTTCCTTTTCTATTCTGATTTCCCACCAAATCAGGTTGCGCCATACATCACGAAGCTCGACAAAATGAACGAGGTACTCGGTCAGGCATTCGGGTTCGGACCGGGAGAAAACGTCTGGCGTGGCAAGGCGGTCATTGTTGCATTTGTCAACAAAAATGCGTTTGTCGAATTCGAACGTGAATTCATGGACCAGCCAGATACTGGAGCGGCTCAAGGGCTGTGCCACTCATTCTCAAATGGACGCGTTCTGGTTAGTTGTTACCGTGGAAGTAACCCAAGTTACTTCGGAGCGTTACTCGTGCACGAAACGTCCCACGGTTACAATCATCGTTATCTTTCGACAGTGACGATTCCTTCCTGGATTAACGAAGGGCTCGCCGAATGGGTCGCGAGTGCGGCTGTTCCTCGTGAAGGAGAAATGAACCGCCGTCGCCAGGAGGCAAAGACACGCTTGCGGCAAACCGGCAGCCTGGAAGGTCTGCTGAGCAGTCGCGTCAACGGACATTGGCAATACGGCGCGGCTCACTCAATCATCGATTTGCTCATCAAAGAGAACCCGCAGCAGTTCCGGCTCTTCTTCAACGGCATCAAGCACGGTCTCCCCTGGGAAGACAGCCTCGTCCGCGCCTACGGCGCAACGGCGCCCGACCTCGTCCGCCTCTACGCCCGCTCAATCGGAGCGCAAAATTTGCGTCCGTAGTCATTCTCAATTAATGGAAATGCATCACAGTTCGCCAGTCATCCTTATGCAACGCGACGATGGCCGCATCCACCATTTCCAACATCGATGAAGAATTCTATTGGCAGTCTGCTCCCCTCGCGAATTTGCTAAATGACGAACCTCCTGAGCTACGCATTTTCTTCCGCTCATTGATTATTTCGCATCCCTGAATTTCGTTGATATGAGACTTTCCCTAGCGTTGCTTCAACTCTTCATCTTCAGGTTAAGGAAGTGAACGGGAGCGACAACGGAGCGGGATCTCAAACTCATCACTCCAATTTTAAGGCCTGTCAAGGCACTAGCTGTATCCCGAAGAGGAGTGTAAGCTCATTTAGGGGACGTTTTTGTCTTCGTAATATTTCAAATATTAGATTCGAGTAGGAACCAGGATGTTCGATCTCAGTGAATACGAAATTGATGTCACAACTGTCATTAGAAATCCGTCACCAGCGACACTCTATCAAGATGCATTTCGTCGTGATAAAGGGACAACACT
>DAOUPA010000281.1 GCA_030626405.1 Planctomicrobium sp. | reverse complement strand
TGACGATGACGCGATTCACCTTCGCGGCATCGTGGAGGGGTTTCAGGGCGACGACCATTTGAGTCGTCGAGCAGTTCGGGCTGGCGATGATCCCGGTCGCATCCAAAGCGGCTTGTGGGTTCACTTCCGGAATGACGAGAGCGACGCCTTCTTTCATTCTCCAGTAACCAGACTCGTCGATCACTGTGCAACCAGCTTCCACCGCTGATGGCAGGTATTCCGCTGCAACATCATCAGGTGTTGATGCGATCACAAGGTCTGAGCCAGCAAAGCAATCTTTGGTCAGTTCCTCAACCGTGTATTCTTCGTCCCTGAATGTGATTTTGCTTCCAGCACTGCGAGCAGAAGCGATGAAGCGGAACTTTTCGGCGGGAAAGTTACGCTCTTGCAGAAGCTGACGCACGATTTGCCCAACGGCACCTGTCGCACCGACAATGGCAACATTCTTAAACACGGAGGAACCTCAGAAGTTTGTGATTTTGAAGTTTGCGATTTTAACCATGAAAATCTTGTGAGTTTGAAATCATAGGCAGCGACAATGATCTCATGCAAATTGTTCGCGTTTGAATTTCAGAATGAAGAATTCGTAAGATTGAGATCATCTTGCGATGCTGACCATGGAACACATAGAATCACTTGACGTATAGGGGAGTCCCTATAAAAAAGCGATTTTGGAGCAGCATCTTCTGAAGAACAAGACCTTGTTTGGTTTTGGACATGTTTGATAATAATTATGAGAACGCGGATCACCGCAGATCAAGCGGGTGATCACGGATTTTTTTGATAGTTGATGTCTGTCTCGTGTTCTGACTACTAAACAATACTTCGAGGTCGATGAAAATGGGGTGTTCAACCGCCATTTTCTTCACTTGACTTGTCAGTTCACAATGCATCAAGTCATTTACGCTGCCTGCTTTTCCCTCTTTTTAATCCGTGAAAATCCGTATGATCCGCGTCAATCCGCGTTCTCTATTTTGCTTTAGGACTGATTGACCGCATCAAATCAACTTTAAGTCTGTCTGTGAGGAACTCATCGTTTGTCGACCACTCAGAAACATATTGCATTGCTCGGAGCAACAGGCTCCATTGGGACGAGTTGTCTCGATGTTGTGCGTGCGCATGCGGATTCAATGCAGGTCGACGTTCTCACGGCTCATTCCAACTGGCAGGAATTGGCAAAGCAGGCTACGGAGTTTCTTCCGAAACGTGTTGTTCTCACAGGACTTAAGCAGGACGACGTTGCCGCGAATGCCTTTCCCTCGGCAGTGGAAGTTTGCTTCGGCGAGGAGGCTCTCGCTGAGTCTGTGGTCGCGGAAGAAATTGACATCGTCATCACCGGAATTGTGGGTGCGGCGGGACTTCGGGGAACATGGGCCGCAATTGAGGCTGGAAAAAGAATCGGATTGGCAAATAAAGAGACACTGGTGGTTGCCGGTCCGCTCGTTACCAGAAAAGCGGCGGAGACAGGATCGGTCCTGATTCCGGTCGATAGTGAGCACTCAGCGATTTTCCAGGCTTTGGAATGTGGGCAACCGAGCGAGGTTGCCAGAGTCATCCTCACGGCGAGTGGTGGCCCTTTTCGTACTTGGCCTGCTGAAAAAATTGCTGCTGCATCGCCCGAAAGTGCTTTATCTCACCCGACTTGGGACATGGGGCCGAAAATCACAATCGACTCCGCAACGATGATGAACAAGGCTCTGGAAATCATTGAAGCCCGCTGGTTATTCAATCTGGAGGCCAGTCAGATCGACGTTGTTGTCCACCCACAATCAATCGTGCATTCTATGGTGGAGTTCGTTGATGGGTCGGTGATGGCCCAGTTATCACCACCAGATATGAAGCTTCCGATCCAATATGCCATCACCTGGCCGGACCGGATTGAGGGTGTGAGTCCAAAATTTGACTTAACCCGAACATTTTCTCTTGATTTTGAGCCACCTGATCTCGAACGATTCCCTGCTCTCTCGTTAGGATTCGAGGTTGCAGGGCAAGGGGGCACCGCAGGTGTCGTTCTGAATGCAGCGAATGAAATCGCTGTCGACCGATTCCTGCAAAGTAAGATAGCATTCACAGAAATTCCGCGACTCTGTCGCTCGATACTTGCGTCACATCAGTTTGAGAGTGATCCGACTCTGGATCAATTGTTAACTCTCGACGAGTGGGCGCGCCAGGAGGCACTCCGTTGGACATCGTTAACTTCGCATCACTCGCCTTCCTTGACGGCTCCACCCTGCTAAACATTCTGATTGCAGCAGCCGGTCTTGGGATGGTTATTTTCTTCCACGAACTCGGTCACTTCCTCGTTGCGAAGTGGTGCGACGTTAATGTGGAACGATTCAGTATTGGATTCGGTCAACCGATTCTCTCCCGAAAATGGGGTGAAACCGAATACTGGCTCAGCTGGATTCCATTCGGTGGCTACGTAAAAATGCTTGGTCAGGACGATATGGACCCTGGTCAGATGACCGACGACATGGTTGCCGAGGACCCACGTTCTTATTCGGCAAAGTCAGTCCCGCAAAGAATGGCGATCATCTCCGCTGGTGTGATCATGAATATCATCACCGGCTTTATTTTCTTCGCTGTCGCTTTCAGTTCAGGTGTCGAGACGACAGACCGTGTGATCGGCAAAGTCGAAGTTGGGATGCCTGGCTGGACCAGTGGACTACGCATGGGAGATACGATCACCTCGATCAATGGTCGCCCGGTCCAGAACTTCGAAGACATCCTCCGTGGAACAGCTCTCTCACGCGGTCCAATTCGCTTAAAAGGTTTCCACTCCGACTCAGAGAAATTTGACATCAGTCTGGAACCAGCAACCGAAGGAATCGTTCGCCAAATTGGCCTGCGATCCGTTTCAAGTCGCAAGATTGTCACCATTCCCGAAGGCACTGAATTTTCGTATCGGCTGCCTGGAACGTCATCTGCTGACGTTGACTTTCAACAGGGTGACGTCATCGATCAAGTCAACGGCGAGAAAATCGAAAGCTACCTTCAACTCATGGAGGTCTTGCACAAAAACGCGGCAGAGACAGTGGAGGTCGTTGTCAAACGCGATCAGAAGAGTGATTCGAAATCGTCCTCGACGGCAACTCTCGAATTGAGCGCTCAACAGTTCGTAGGGTTTGGCTTCAAGATGAACATGGGGAACATCGAGGCCATTCGTAATGACTCACGTGCCGCCAAGGCTGGCCTTCAAAAAGGGGATAAAATTGCAAAGGTTGATGACCTTGTCATCGAAAACGATTTCGATCCTTTTCGGCTCGCAGAGTATTTTTCAGAGCAGGCTGAAGCTGAAAAGGACGTAAAGGTGACAGTCTCACGCGAAGTCGAGGGAGGGTCGCCAGAGGAGCTTATCCTCACAATCCTTCCTGAAAAACGAGGTGCCTGGACAGAACCACCCATTGCTCCTGAAAGCCTGCTTTCCATTCCAAGCATCGGTGTCGGATACCAGTTGATTCCCAGAGTGTTTTCCATCGAAGAGGGAAGCATTGCAGCAGAAAAAGGAATTCAGAAGCGAGATAAAATCGTCAAGGTCATCCTGAAAAGAGCGGAGGGTGCAGCACCAGATCTTCTTGGAAAAGAAGACTTCGTCATTGAAATCGGCGAGAAAAACTGGGCCTATGCCTTCTGGCAAATTCAGGAAAACGGACGGACTCGCAATGTTGATCTCGTCATCGAGCGCGCCGATGTGGAAGAACCAGTGACCGTTTCATTGACCGCACAACCAGTTGAAGGTTGGTACATGCCAACCACACGTGGACTGGTTCTGGCTTCAGAAACCACGATGCAGGTTGCCGAAGATATTCCAGGCGCAATTTCAATGTCAGGTCGATACACGATCACGTCGATGGAGGACATTTACCTCACTTTGAGGGGACTGATCCTTGGTGACATTTCACACAAAGGTCTTAGCGGTCCTGTCAACATCGCAAAAATGGCTTATGGCTTTGCTGATCTTGGAATCGGACACTTCCTCCGCTTCCTCGGATTAATCAGTGTCAATCTGGCTGTGATCAACTTTCTGCCCATTCCAGTACTCGATGGCGGTCACATGGTGTTTCTGATCTGGGAAGGAGTGTTCCGCAGAAAGCCTCCCGAGCGTGTCGTAAACTTTGCACATCTTGTTGGCTTCGTACTGATTTTGAGCATGATGGGCTTCGTCCTCTATCAAGACATTTTTGTTTCAAGAATCTGACGCCACCCTAATCTTCGCCGAAATTCACCCTCCCTTGTATCTCAAATACAGGGGAGGAGTGCCTGTGAAGTCCGCGACAGGCTCAAAGCCGTGATTCGACTTCGATGGTGCATCGTTGCTTCGAAGACTGCAAACTCTTCAGCATGATTTCCGTCACGTGTCGGGCGAAGTGCACATCGCTGATGGGCGGTTGAATTCCTTTGCGTGCACACGCGATCCATTGCTGGTGTGAATTCAAATCCGGGTATTGATCAGTAGCAACGACCTCTTCGATCAGCGGTGCATCTTCGTCAACCAGAGAACTCGGTCGAGCGTAAACTAAATCGCCGGTCAGACTGGGGTTGGTGACCTTTCCTTCTGTTCCGTGAATTGAAAAACCGTACGTCCGCGCGCCATCGCACCATCCCGTTTCAGCCGTACCGAGTGCACCACTTTCAAACTCCAGAATGATCGTAGCGGTGTCTTCCAGTTCAGTCGGTTTCGCAATTGTTGTCGTGCGACAAGTTACGGCAACCACGGACCCAAGAACCGCCACGAGATGGGCAATCGAGTAAACTCCCATATCGAAGAGGGCACCGACGTCCGCTTTTTGAGCATCAAAAAACCAAAGATCATCCTCGGACTTTTCATTCAAGATTTCTTGAATAGTCGCGTAGTATACTTCCGGTCCACCATGGCTGAATCGGGCAGTCGCCGAAGAAACCGTTCCCAGTTTCCCCGACTTCACATAGTCCCGCGCTGCGAGAACATGCGGCTTGGAAACATACGGTAGCGCAAAAACGGTTCTATCGGTCGCCTCAACCGCACGGACGAATTGCTCCGCTTCTTCTAATGATGTGCTGAGTGGTTTCTGGATATGAACATGCTTACCGGCTTCCAGTGCCATCAGTCCAAACTTCACATGCAGCGGATGAGGGAGAGCAATAATCACTCCATCAATCGCTGGATCGGCAATCACTTCTTCATAAGAATGAGTCCATCGCGGAACGTTGAACTTCTGACAGAGACTCTCTAGCCGACTTTGTTTTCTTCCGGAGAGCACAACGACCTCTGCATCTTCCACGACCTGCATCTCTGGCAAATGAAGTTTCGCAGAAATTCCTCCCGCCCCAATCACACCGACTCTAAAATTCGACATCGCGGTCCCCTTAAAATTAACCCAGTCAGCAGAAGTCCCGGTCCCTGCAAAGTTAACCCCAACCACCCATTCAACCAGGTGGTGTCCATTCACCCCCCATTCACACATTCCAATGAAGAGAGCGTTTCTTTGTAGACGATAACGATTCGGGGGGACTTCCGCATTCGCGCGGAATTTCTGAATGTGATCGAGCTCTCTTTTCTATTGGTGAGCGCTCGCTGCATGATGATTGAGAACCCTGTTTTCCTGGATTTTCAGAATTCCATGCAGACCCAAACAATGTCATTTCACAGCCTTTTCAACAACGAGCCATCCAAGAGGTTGTCGCCAAAACCTCTTGGCTTCGCTGTGGTGGTGACTCTTCTTTTCGTGTCTGCTTTTTCGCACTCGGCGACTGCGGATGACTCTGAGCTTGTCTATTCCAAGGTCGATAAATTTAAAATCCCTTTTCAGTTCGACGAATTTCAATTGGAAAAACTGGGTGCCACAAAAATTCAATTGCACGTCTCAAACAATGAGGGATTGAGTTGGAAGTTGCATGAAGCCGTCAACCCAGATGCCGGAAAGTTCACGTACCACGCGACCAAAGATGGTAAGTATTGGTTTTCGGTTCGAACGCTCGGTACAGGTGGGCTGACGTATCCATCTGGACCTCACAAACCAGGACTGCAAGTCATTGTGGATACGACCGACCCAGTGCTCAAACTGGAATTAACGGAAATCGAGCCTGGAAAGATTGAACTTCAGTGGATCACAATGGATGAGCACCTTGACGTGGAGTCGCTGGAACTGAAGTTTCTGGATCCAACTTCGAATCAATGGGAATCCGTTGGCGTTCGACCTGCGCTTCGTGGGCAAACCTCATGGACAGTAGCGAAAGCTGGTCTTGTCGAAGCACGCGGAACAATTCGCGATTCAGCTGGGAACATCACTAATATTGCCACGCAAACAATCGTCGCTGGGAATATCTCTCCTGGAACGGCAATGCCTGAGCGCGCTCGCCCCATTGCAGCAAGCGAAAAAATCGGCTCAAAGATGCTCTCCAACCAGCCCATCACAGTTGAGATGGCGATTACTCCCAAAGACTCCAAATTGCCAATGGAAATTGGTTCAGGGACAGATCTCGTTTTGCCGGAGGAAATTGCAAGCGTCGAAACTAATTCAGAAATGAAACCTGTCAGTAAGAGCAGCACCCTCCCAGCGTCCAAGACATTGGAGACGGAACGCCCCCTTCCTCCACAAGTCAATCAAACGCAGACCGATCTAAATTTCCCTAGTTCGGTCTCGCCAGCTGCTTCTGACTCTGAAATTCCGAAACCAATCGCACCTGCAATCTCTAGCTCACCAGCCAAGAAGTTAACGACGACCCCACCAAAAAAAGAGCTCGTTCAGCCTCAACAATCGAAGCCATTGCGTCATGGACATCTTGTCAACTCCAAGACGTTTCGAATCGCCTATGAACTCGAAGATGTCGGAACCTCTGGAGTTTCAAAAATCGAACTCTACATCACCGAGAATCGTGGCAAGACGTGGTTCCACTATGGCAGCGACAATGACTTGATCTCGCCGTTCGTAGTCACAGTTCCCAAAGATGGAGACTACGGGTTCGTTTTCCGTATCCGAAATGGGCTGGGGAAAATCGCAACACCTCCACAACCTGATAACAAGCCCGAAATTTTCATCACTGTCGATCAGTCACCCCCGCAAACTGAGCTACTCCCACTTCAACCAGGATCTGGTTCAGACAACGAAATACTCATCCAGTGGAAAACTCAAGACCGAGAGTTTGGCGACAATCCAATCGCACTGTACTACGCAACTCAGGTAACAGGTCCATGGGAACTGATAGAAGGCTGGGGACCAAACACGGAAAAGTACCTTTGGAGATCTCCTTCTCAAACGGCTGGAAAGTTCTACGTCCGCATCGACGTTCGCGACGCTGCTGGAAATGTCACTCGCATTGATGGAGAAGACTTTTTCGCAATTGACCGATCCAATCCCAAAGCTCGGATCACAGATGTCGAATCTCTCAAGTCCGGCGTGAATTAATCAAAGAAGCGATCCATGTCGTTTCATTGGAGAAAAAGTCGGTTTTTCTTAACAAACTCTGTAAAACTCGGGGCCGTCGCACGTTTCTAGTCTATCGATACAAATCGTAGCCTCGTTCTCAGACATCCGAGTGACACCTTAAAGAGAAGCTGCCGGACACGTGCAATGTGATAAGTGAACCATTCCTGTCACCTTGCCCGACCTGAGCAACAGTGAACATTTTCGGTAAATCTCCTCAGCTTGCGACAGAGTGTTTGACAACGAAAAAAACTGTTCGTAAATTGGAGGGATCGCATCGAGAACGTTTGATGTTCAACTTATGGAGTGCTGCGGGTTGATACACTGCTCCCGAAAGAGAATGTCTCGTTTTGTGACGCGGCGCAAAGATTTTGAGGAAAGCGACAATCTTTGCTGTGGACATTCAACACTCATTTTCAGAAGGAAGACGATCATGTTGGGCGAACTGATTCCCGTCGGGGGTGGGGACAGCATTCCACTTCTTGAGTCGCGACTGCACATCGGGCGGCGCAGCAGTTGTGACATCGTTCTTGCTTACCCCAATGTCTCTTCGCAGCACTGCGAGTTGAGCCTCATTGATGGTTACTGGCAAATACGTGATCTAGGTAGCCGTAACGGAATCAAAGTCAACAGCGAGCGCCACGATCAGAAATGGCTCTATCCTGGTGATGTCATTACAATCGCAAAGAACCATTTCGAAATCAGCTACGTGCCAGTTGGCGATGCCCCTCCAGAAGAAGACGACCCATTCGAAATGGGCCTCCTCGAAAAAGCGGGCTTACAGAAACAGGATGCTGATCGCCGCCTCTCAGGACCTCCTCCAGATTCTTCGCGACCGGTGAAGAATCAAACTTTTGGCGAAGAAGAAGATGCCGCGATGGACTGGCTGATGGGCGAGGATTAACCCTTTAGTGGCAAAGAAAAAACGGAAGTCAACTCGGAAAGTTCGTGTCGAATTCAAGAAAAATCGGCAGAAGCGGACGCGGTTTCAGGCGCTCACACAGCAATCCCGTGACGATCTCGAACAAGTCGAAGATCTCGAAACCGGTGAACGGCTCTCCGGGAAAGGACACCTCTCTCGGTATCGAACTGTCCTCACAGACGATGATGGCGCCAACGTCTTGCGGTCCGTCGATGAATCGTCCTGCCTGAAAGGGCGCGTCCTCAAATCTATCGGCGCCAACAATGTCTCTGTCCAGCTTGAAGACGGATCACTTCTCGCTTGCACCGTTCGTCGAGTTGTCCGGACGATGTCTCGCGATGGACGCAATGCCGTGGTCGCTGGTGATCATGTTCTCGTCACTGAAATTGGAGATGGAGAAGGTGTCATCGAGCGAGTGGAACCTCGCCAAGGAACACTCACTCGCGTCAGCCGAAATCAAGCACACGTCATCGTCGCAAATGTCGATCAGGCAGTCATCGTCGCGTCGGTCAACGAGCCGCCCCTGAAACCGGGACTTATTGACCGGTTCCTGTGCAGTACCGAAAAGGGAGGCATCCAAGGCATCATCTGTCTCAACAAAATCGACCTGGGAAATCGCGTGCAATTGCAACGCATTGCCGGACAGTATGCCCGACTTGGATACGAAGTCGTCATCACAAATGCCATTTCCGGAGAAGGAATCGATGAAATGCGACGACTTCTCACCGGCAAGGAAACAGTCTTCACCGGTCA
>DAOUPA010000632.1 GCA_030626405.1 Planctomicrobium sp. | reverse complement strand
ATCAGCGAATGGTTTAAAGTCAGCACGTTGGAAGAATATCAATCAGACGAAACGACTGATCAACAAACAGCTCCTGTTCTTTGAAATCTGGAGTAACAACGTATTACGTGACACTTTCATTGGAGGTTTTGTTGTCTGTCCAGAAGATCCTAGCGGTCACTCCAACCAGACCATTGAGCTACAAGCACCGATTGAATGGAACAGGAAAGAGCGAGTGACGGGCAGTCGACAAGGAGTTGCCAAAGTCGTGTTGAAAGTGGCCTCAAGAACCAAGGATAAGAAATGAAACGATGAAGTTTGGCCAGTGCGAGAATTCTCTTCTGCGTCATGATTGGTTGTCGTGAACCCGGCGTGGGGGATCCAGAACCGGTTGGGGTGTCGTCATTGAATCCTGAAGCGGAACGGGAGTGAAATGCAGATCATTTTGAATTGTTGTGTGATGATTGGAATGAGTTAACAGACGAGCTCATTCACGCCGAACGTTACGAAACTGGATTTGCACCACCCAGAAGCCTCTGAGAAAATAATGAATTTCGTGCAACCATCTGTGTGATCAAAGTGTCAAAGACGACTTCGATTTGGAATTATTTACAAGACTGCGTTGGAGCATGAAATGTAGCAATGTGTAGCTAACTGTCCTGAAAGCAACTGAATTTCACTGACTTGTCATGAACTTGAAGAATGCTGAATTTGCCATAAATTCAGCAGTTCTTGCAGGAATTGAGGCATCTTCAACAGTTTCCTCATACTTATCATCAATTAAAATAAACAAGATGTTTGGGGCATCTTGATGACTGGCATTCTCTGCGAAGAGTTTTTTCTCGGTGGGCGGTACTAAAGCTATGACGAGAAGGAGAGGTGTTGCAATTCGGTGTCGTAAACTGCTCCGAAATTCTTGATTCAAAAGAGTGGCACAATAAAACGAGCGAAGCATCGGCAGTCTCTCAATATGCGTTGAATTTCATTCAGTAAAGGAAGTCCAGTATCGAATGCAGTCAGTGGCAGGTCAATGTTCGGCAATCAATTGATCGCAATGAAGGAGCAGCTGAATGGGAAGGAAAGCGAAGAAACGACGGCAATCGCACGGTTCAGCGTGGCACTGGAAACAGACCGACTGCTGGCACTATTTCACTATTGAGTATTTAAAGTCACATTCTGCCTCGCGGGATAATACCGTGATGAAAGCGACATTCTTACCCGCGGGCACTATAAACACTCCCGGGAGCGCGGAAACGCATTGCTCTCTTTGACGAGAACGGAGAGCGAATTCGCGGGACTCAGAGCAAGGAAGCGGCTGAGATTGCTCTGGCGAAAGAAAAGCTCACCTGGGATGACCACGCCACTGGTCTTCCGGTCGGCGGAGAATGGCTGGTTGCCAGGGTCTGTTCTGACTATTTGCAGTACTGTGAGCGGGGACTTGCGAATGGATCGATCAGCAAAGGGCATCGTGACAATTCGGTGGCCTGGCTCAACGGTTTCTGCAAGCATTGCGGAGCACTCCCGGTCGCTCAACTCAAAAAGGGACATGTTCAGGAGTGGATCGACAGCCATGAATCGTGGCGCAGTCCGCGATCGAAGTCCAAGTTAGCAAAGAGAGCTGCTGCTGCCTTCTCGTCAGGGATTCCGTCAAAGAACTCTAGGGTGCCGAGCTTTGTCTCCACCGTACCGGGTGTCAAAACCGACTCAGAAATCTTGTTGTTGAAACCGGGCGTTGGCTGGGCCCAGTTTGTTCTCATGGTCTCTGCACCTGTTGGAAATTAAGGTCGTAGGTGTTTAACTATTCGAATTCATGCCATCCAACATCTTGTGCGTCTGGCGGAAAAAATGACGAACGCTATCCGCAGCAACGGCTCGAAAGCTGGAGGCAGCGGTACGTCATCTCCCCCCCCCCAGCTACTGTTGTAGCCGGGGGGGGGGACCTCCGGAACTTACTTCACTTGGATAACCACCTTGTCGATCTTGCCAGTGAATCGGGTCTCTTCAGGGCCAATGCCGATGCCCTCGACCACTGGCGTTTGATTGTCCAAACCGACGTCTGCGGTTTCGTCCGCCGAGAACAGCAATGGTTGCGTCCTTCCAATGCGGCTTTTTGCGACGGGCTTCCCGTTTACAGAGAGCGTTGCCATGCCACCCTTACCGTATTCATCTTTGCCACCTTCGTAAGCAAAGTCGAGTCCAAGCGAAACGGAACCACTCGGCAATGGTTTTTTTGCGTTGACGGTGAACTGTTCAAGGCCAAGGAAGTTGTAAGTGTAGGCGGGTTTGCCATCCTTCACGTAGAGCGACCAGCCACCAAAACGCCCCCCTTGGCACAGGATGACTCCATTGACGCCCTCTTCCGGGACCTCAATTTCTGCCTTGATAGTCACCGACTGGTTCTTGATGTTTAGAAAAGTGTTTTCCAGCATGCCGTTCATCCCTTCATAGAGCGTGAGCGATTTGCGGTCACCCATCACATCCGGTCGTCCGGCGATGGCCGGGTTAACTCGCGCGATGACACGATCATCGATTGGCAGCACGTGATACTTCTCCGCCTCTTGCATGAACAGTGCCTGCAACTTTTTCAAGCGTGCGGGCTGCTCAGAGGCCAGATTGTTCACGAGGCTGAAATCTTTGGAAACGTCGTAAAGATCCCAGACATCGGACTCCAGCGGTTTCTGTTTCGTGGCTTGCCAGGGAGCGCGGTGGAGCGTTCGAGCAAACCAACCGTCGTGGTAAATTGCCCGATTGCCGAACATCTCGAAGTATTGTGTCGTATGACGCTCCTTGGCATTCGCATCATTGAAAGTATAAACCAGACTTGTACCCTCGATCGGTGTCTGCGGTGTTCCGTTGACGGACTTTGGCTCAGGCAACGTTGCGGCCTCCAGAACGGTGGGTGCAATATCAATGGCATGACTGAACTGCGTCCGCAACCCGCCTTTCTCCTTAATTCCCTGTGGCCAATGAATGACCATGCCGTTCCGCGTTCCACCAAAATCTGAGGCAACCTGTTTGGTCCATGTGAAAGGTGCATCGAATGCAACGGCCCAACCTGCAGCCATATGGGGGAAGGTTTCCGGTCCACCCCACTTGTCGATCAACGGGATGAGGTCTTCCACCTTCTCAGTCACATTGTTGAAGTAGGTCATCTCGTTGTACATGCCGACAAATCCGCCTTCAGCGCTTGTCCCATTGTCGCCGGCGACATAAATAAACAAAGTGTTGTCCATCTCACCGATGCCCTCGATCGCGTTAACCAGGCGACCAACCTCGGTATCAGTTTGCTCCATAAATCCGGCAAAGACTTCGGCCTGACGCGTGAACAACTTGCGGTGTTCAGCAGGCAACGAATCCCACGCATTGATATCGTCGGGCCTGGGGGCAAGTTTGGTGTCTGCGGGGATCACACCCATCTTGATTTGGCGAGCGGTCGTCTCCTCGCGAGTCTGATCCCAGCCCTTGTCGAATTTTCCTTTGTACTTGTCGGCCCATGCCTTGGGAACATGGTGTGGAGCATGGACGGCACCGGTTGCGAAATAGACGAAAAAAGTCTTGTCCGGCGTCATCGACTGTTGTGCCT
>DAOUPA010000076.1 GCA_030626405.1 Planctomicrobium sp. | reverse complement strand
TGAAGGAAGGTTACGCTGGAGATTATGGGTTTGCCCGCCTCGTTGCGGAATGTTATCACCGGCCCGTCAAGATGGTTTCTTATGACAGAGAGTTAAGAAAGCCTATCGAAAACACATTCCAACCGCTCAATAGTCGAAGCTTACCAATCGAGATCGCGTACAACGGCAACTCAAGCAACCCTGGGCAGGGCGGTCACTTCGATTGTGTTGTCTAAAATTATTGGTGAATCTCGTAATCGTAATAGGCTGTCTTGAAAGAAAAACACAAGGTCTCACGCAGCAGCACGAGAACGTTCGTTCGAAGAGCAGTTCGAGCCACTCGTAGGGCTGTTGGTTCTGATCTCCGTAAAATCTGGGCACCGTATCTACCAAGGGCAGCCCAATGAATTTATTGACTCGAGCTACTCTCCTGCGAGAGATCTGTCGCTAAAAGTGGCGCTCAATGGATCACACGACTATTGATTCCAGAACTTCTACTAAGGACACCGGTCGCCCTATTCTCTCTGTGCTACCCATCTCAACCTCGCGCCCGGTTTACCCCAAGCTGACCGAGTTTTCTGCCAAGGTGACTAAACGGATTGGTTGATTTAGAGGAGATATCGGGCATTAACTGATTGTGAGGATTAGGACGACCGATAATTCAAGAGAGTGAAGACGCTTAGTGAAGACCAATTGAGAACTTGTAAATCAGCACTACTGGCCTTTTTTTCCTCATGAAACGTTGGCTTTTGCCACTTCTGATCATTTCCTGTCTGTTTTCGGCTGAGTCTGTCTGCAAAGGCGAAGGCTCGTGGAAGGTAGGTGTTTACTTTAAGCGCCAAGTAGCAGGAGACCCAATTCCTGTAACAACTCTATTGCATGACTTCGGAAAAGCTCAGAAGGTCGCGATTGTCAACGATCCAGAGATTCAGGGGGCCATCAATGTGCAATATCCACCGATGCCCCCAGAGGAGTATCTGGACGCGATTTGTCAGGATAATGGCTTAATCTGGTATGACAGTGGCGGAGTAATATACGTTTACCCAACGACCATGATTGAATCGAGAGTCCTTGGAGTCAACTCGGTTGACTTGGACAAACTTGTCGCAGTGTTGCGTCAATTGGGGGTTTACTCAGATCGATTTCAAATTTTAACAGACGAGGAATTTGGAATTGTTTACGCGGTTGGGCCACCGAAATATCTTGAGGAAGTTGAAAAGATTGCATTGAACGTCGAGGCCGCTCTCCGGCGGCGAGCCAGTGTCGATATTGATGTCCAGGTTTTCCGTTTGCGATACGCCTGGGCAGACGATCAAGTACTGAAAATCGGCGAAACACAGGTGGAACTCCCAGGCGTCGCATCGATCTTGCAAAACATGCTCGGCAATGGAAGTGCCGTTCAGGGGAAAACAGTCAGGATCACCCCAAACAATCGACCAGGATTGAAAGGGCGAGGTTTGATCGGCCCTTACAATCAAATCCTCGCAAGTGCAGAAAAGGCAGCATTGACATCTCAAATTGCTGCCGCCCAAGCGGAAGCAAGATTTGAAGCCACTTCAGACCTGGAGGCAAATTTCGCAGCTGCTGAATCGGGAGCAGAAGGGCAGGCCAAAGCACAAATGGCTGCACAAATATCGGCAGTGATTCAGGTTGACCCTCGTCTTAATGCTGTGATCATTCGTGATGTTAAAGAACGCATGGACTGGTATCGAAAAGTGATTCAAGAACTTGATCACCCAGTGGATCTTGTCCAGATCAAAGCAACTCTCATTGATGTAGACGTCAATCATGGTTTTCAGTTGGGGGCACCATACAACGCAATCTGGACCCAGAATGGTACGCAAAGATCATTCGAAGGTGACCTTAGCACTACCGATGTCGACTCCTTAATTGGCATTCCTGGAAATCTTTCGCTCCGCCTTGCTGATGGACAGGTGACTCAATTTCTGCTCAACCTCAAAGCATTAGAATCCGATGGTCACGCGAGAATGATCGCGAAGCCATCGGTGCTGACGTTGGATAACAACGAAGCATTTCTCGAAGAATCGGAAGAGTTTTTCGTGCGCGTCGCTGGTCGTGAGCAAGTTGATCTGTTCAACGTGATCGTTGGAACGAAGTTGTACATTAGCCCGCATATTATTGTCGAACCAGATGGACGTCGCGTGAAACTGAACGTTCGAATTGAAGACGGAACTCGTTCGGAAACGGCATCCGTCGACGAGATTCCTGTTGTTTCACGTAATACCGTCGCCACTCAAACCGTGTTGCTCGAAGGGCAAAGTCTGCTGATCGGTGGATTGATGCGAGAGCAAGAAGTGAAAGAAGTGAAAGGGATTCCGGTTTTGGGACGAATTCCAAGGCTCGGTGCGTTGTTTCGTGAGACCGTGCACGGCACGAAGAGGGTGGAACGAATGATCCTGCTAACTCCATCGATTGTCGATCTCCCGCATTTTGAACACCAACATCAACTCAAAAGCTTGATGGATAAACCTGAAGCGACTCAGTCATCCTATGGTCGTCCTAAACCTAAATTGTTGGGCATCATTGATGCAAGGCCTCTCCCGGCAACGACTTCAGATCGTTTCGGGCATGAAGAGACATTGCGTCCATTGCTGTCAAAGAATCATGACGCACGCGGGCTAAACTCATCTGCTATTCAAAAAGTAGGACACTCATTTACCGTGAATCCTGAAGACTATCGACGTTCAGGTCGAGCAGGTGATCATCCTCGATCTTCACAATCAGGCGATCAATCAGGGCGAATTCAACGAACCGCATACAGTGTTCCTGGCGAGCAGCCAAGAAGTCAGAATCCAAGTCGAAAGCCGGTGGGGCATTCAATGAGTATTCGACCTGCCAAGAGAAAGTAAGTGGGGCATGGGCGTCAATCGAAACTTAATCGACACTAACGATCAACTCTGGTCGGGTGAACTGTCATGAAAATAATCCTCTTTACCAACATCGCCATCGCAGTGAGCGTTGTGTGTTTCGTCAACGAAAATTTATCCGCACAAGAAATCGCCTGCCCGATTCCGTGTCAAGTAGAAGAGCAGGCTCTTGGTGAACTTGAATTCCTCGCGGTTGACATTGCCCGGCGATCAGTCCTTGCCCATTACCCTAAAGCAGGCCGACATCCGATTCGCACTCTTGAAGTCAAAGTGCGACCTGAAGGAGACATTATTCATACTTATGCCAAGCTGGAATGGTCGAAAACAATCTGTCGCAAGACTTTCATGTACAACGCTGAAGTCTCTTCTTCAATTGTCTATACACCCGAAAACCGAAGAGTCTTTGACCTGACTTACAAAGACAACACTCTCATTCCAGGCCGAATCTGGAACCGTCGAATCGACTTGGTCTCAAAAATCAACGATGAATTTGACCGACTGGACCCCCTTCGTTCCCCTGCCCCTCTGATCGGGAATCGTATGGACATCCTTGCTCCTCGGCAGAGAAGTTGGGTTGATCATTCTCTGAGAGATGATCATGCGTGGCATGTTTACGCGGCGGATGAATACCTTGCCCCCGAATGGTTGCATCTGCAATCCTCGGCTCCGACTCAGTGATCACAATTTCTGGAATGACCACACATTCTTTTCGAATGGATGAGGCAATGAAAAATCAATACTTCAACAGGAACTCGATCCAGGAACTTCTGTGTCGTTTGCGAAGTTATAAGATCAAAGCTCGGTTGACGTTGGTCGTTTTCGCAACCGCGGGAATCAGTACGATGTCTGCACATGCAGAGTATCCGTATTCAGTCAGGGCACCAAACCGAATGCCTCCTTCTGCTTGGACTGCACAGCCGGAAGTCGTTTACCCGTCGCGATATCGACGTACCGTCCAGTCCTCTCCTACGGTGAATCGAATCTATATGTGGCCAGAATACTGGTCTCCGCCCTCTCAGCAGTTTGTCAGTCAAGAGACTCAGGGATTTCAATGGAATCCCCCAATGGCGCCCATTGAATCACCGATCCCTGTGGAACAATCTCTTCCAGTCGAGTCACATCCTCATTCAATTCCACTCATTCCCCCACAAGATCCAGTGCCGAACTCAGGGGAATACTCTCCTACGCCAGAGAAATCGCTTCCTCCGCCACCTCAAAATTCTTCAGAACTCGATTTGCTACGCGATACCTCTCCAGTTCCACCTCCTCCAGCTGTTCCAATGCCAGCCGCTTTCATTCCAGTCACTCCGATTCCAGCGATTCCGACTGTTGCTCCTCCGATTGTCGCTCGACAAGGCAATTCTGAGGGAACCCACCGAGACTCGATTTTCCCGGAGAACGGATTTCTCGCACTACCAGTTACTCACCGCCAATCGTTTCATAACGTAGAAGAAATTCCACTTCCGGAAGTTTCGGAACAGAGTTCAGCGACTCAAATCGAAAGGAACTCACCGTGGACAAGACAATCAACAGTCAATCTTGATCAGAAGAAAGCTCCGCTAGCTCCCGTTTCTCAAACACGGTGGAGAAGCTATCTCGATTTTCCTACTGAGCATCAGGTTCCGCAGTCAACGACTAGAACTCCATCAGGGCCAACTGGCGCAGGTCAACTCCAAAGCAACATTTCTGCTCGACACCAAAAAACGAACTTGATTGGTAATCCGCCAGACGATTCTAAAGAGCCGCCAAATTCTTGGCCTCACATCGTTCCGCGTGAAGCTCGGCCCGCGAGCGTTCACAATCGACCTGTTGAGCCAATTGCAAAGATGGTCGCACCGACACCTCAATTTTTACAATCTTTTCAGACGGAAGATCAGTACCAGGGCAAAGTGATTGAGCCAGCGACATTTCTGATTCATGGCAATAATGATATTCTGGGAGTGGATGCTTTCAGTAATCCACCAATTGTTCCGACTCAACCACAACCACAACAGCATCCCCGCCAGACACTCACGAAGAAAATGATGAGAATCTTCGGGAGAACCTCTCCACCTGTTGAAGACTCAGATCCTTAATCTTGTAGATCGACATGAGAGAAAATCACCGCCGGGCCTCTCACAGAATCCCTGCGGCGTCATTTGTTCTTCGTTCACTGAAACGCACTTAACGAGACCCGGCCTTTCAAAACTCCATGCGTTCGTGACCCAAACGTCGCGGAATGAGAGGTTTGCACCAAGTCGAGAAACTTTCTTGAATCGATTCCTATGCTTGCAAGATTCCACCTTGCATCGGGTCGATGTCATACTCGTTGTCCTCTTCGTTTTTCCTCAACAATTCACTCCAGTCTTCAATTGTGTTGACGAACCGGTCAAAGATCGCTTCAAACTGGTTGGCATCCAACTCCTTCCAACGAACAGCAAGCGCCAAGACCACGTGAGGCGTCTCATCCTGCGAGAGTGAAAGAGTCGCGCCGAGTGTCGCTCTCCAGAAGAGATTTGCTTTCAGAAGCGTCTCATAAATCTCTGCTCCGCTGGCAGGAATTCCAAGGTCGCTGAAGAGGATCAAATCGTCTCGCTCCTCGGCATATTGGATATCAATGATAATGTTCTGATCAATTCCAATTGTGCAGAATCCTTCAGGATTGAAATCCAGGGTTGGCAGACCAATCAACCCTGCAAATTCATTGAGAAGTGTTTGTGCAGCTGTTTCAACTGACATGATAAGTCCCTCAGTATATCTGTTTTAGTTAACAATCAGGCTTGAAACAGTGACGTCAGTTCGTCGGTCACTTCGGCGAAAACATCTCCATCTTCATGCCACTGGGATTCCGTCGCACCAGCTTCAACCCAGCCCCAACCAGAGTTTGCGAAATCACTGTGCGAAACTACGAGGCGAGTCCCTGCGGCGATCTTTCCCTGGGCGGTTGCCCGTTCCATCGCTCCTTGTAACGAACCAGCAAACCGAAAGGCTGTCTCAATACTTGCTCGAGCTTCTGCTTCATTCGTGTACGCACCTCCCCATTCCAACTGAATGAAAAGTGCCAGCGAACCGTTGACGCAAAAGTAATGCGCTGCCCAACTGTTTGAACCATGTCCATCAAAACCAACAACGGCATAGTCGTCAACTGGTTTTCCATCTCGCACCTCAGCGACAAACACTTCCGCTGCGTACGGACCAAATTCGAGTTCACGGGTGGAGAAAATGTATTCATTAAATGGTTGCATTTTCTCCGCCAGAGATTCTGGCACAGGTGGAAACGGCAGTGGTTGCTCGGCAAACTGCGATTTCGCTGTGTCAATCGGCTTCGATTCTTCAGTAGTTGGCATTAGTAATCCCTTCATCAAAACATACCGAGATTATTGAGTACATTGTTGATATTATCATTTTGACCGTTAGGTACGTTTATCTGTTGTTGTTCTCTTTCTTTTCTCAGACGGTATTTCTGATCTCGAACAACGTAGCTGGTCCCGCTGTTATTTTTCTTAACGACCGCAGGGTCGCCCCATTTGTCGGGAGCGATGATTCGCCCCTTGCTACGTAGCTTCTGAACATGAGCCTTCATGCCAGCTAATCGCTGTTTTGTAGCAATCACTTCTTCAGGTGAGAGCTTATCGCCGAGGAGTTCTTCCAAACGTTCTGGTGTGAGGTCTTCAATCGATTTCGCCATGTCGGTATCAATCACTTCGGGTAACGAACATCCCCGAAAACCGTGATTTGATTCTCTATTTCCTTGCTTGATTCCATTCGCGTCGGTGATGTTTTTCCCGAAACACTGATCATTGTCGATCCCCGTGATTTTCACGGTTCCATCGAGTTGTTTGTCAATGAAGTAGTTTCCGGGGTGGCGGTCTCCTTGACCTGTGAGAGCATCCAGAAGTTGGAGTTTCGTCAATTCTTTTCGTACTTTCGGATCATTAAATGTCGCTGATGGTGTTTTCTTGCCTTCGAGTCCTGGCGCTTTCTCCATCACCAGACCAAGCTGTGACTCCCAATTACTGGGTGAGACATTTTTGCTCCCAAATTTGGGTGATTTTTGAATTGCCAGTTGCGTTTTCGCGACGACGTCAAACCCAAGTTCATTTGCAATCGATCCTGTTGCGATATTCCGCATTGCCATCTGCGGATCGTACAGGTCAATCCCGCTCTCGTCTGCGACCCATCCGTGCTCGATACGATGTTCGCGGTTCGGATAGGGAGCACGAAGTGGTTTGAAGACCTGGGTCGTTCCATCATTATATTTTGTCTCGAAGACCGTGTTAAAGGCTCCATTGCCCAGTTTCTTCGGTGTCCCGATGACATCACTTTGCTCATATTTAATCTGCGAATCAGGCGTGAAACTCAAATGATGGGCGGAGTAAATGCCGGCTGTTTGTGGAGAGACACCCGCATCGTAAAACTTCTTCGCTTCTTGTGGAGTCACCCCTGCGTTTAAATATGATTTCAACTCTTGCAGCGGGACATCAACCTCGACCATCGCCCGTGCCAATTTTGGCTCAATTCCCCGAGAGCGAAAACTTCCCATATCCTTCAGTGTGATTCCCGCTCTGGCGTAATCCATGACTTCGCTCAGAGTCATCCCCTCCGGCAATTTCGCACCACTATTGACCTGGCTCAGCAAGTCGGTCACAACCGATTGGTCCTGCAAGACAGAATTTGCCAGCTTCAAGACTTCCGCTTTCCTTGTGTGCGAATTTTTTCCGGCATAATTGTCTGTCGCCTTTTTCAGCAAGCTGAGGTGCTCATTGAGGTGTGTCAGCTCTCGCCTCGTAGAGACAAAAATCGGTGTGGCGATTTCCTGCTGAAAATCTTCAATTTTTGAGAGGATGTTTTTGTAGCCCGTAGACATTTTGAACGTACAAAAAGCGAACTTGATGTCATCTTTCGGTCGGCCGGCGCGACTCTCAAACTCAGCTCTCCCAGGAACACCAGCGAAAATTGCTTCGTTTCGCAGCTGCATATTGCCAGCGCCGATTTGCTCACGAACGCTTCGGTTTCTAACCTGAGGTCGCTGTTGCCCAAGTAGGTTTGGAGCGAGACGAGGCAAAACAGTTCGCGGTGGCAGCCCGACATACTGACGCCCATTGTTGGACCCGATGTGAGGCTGTAGCTGTTGGGAGGTTGGCTGTTGTACAACATCATTCTGGGGCTTCGGACCGCCCAAACCTCCAAGACCAACACTCATCGTCTTCCCCTATTCGCCTGTACCATATAAGAAAACATTTAAGTTTGGAGAGATTTCTGCAAACTCTTCAAGGCTGGATACGCCAAACAATCTCGCTTTCTGCACGATGATCGTATCAATTTGTTGCATTTTCGTCATGTGGCTTGCCTACGCAAAAACGCCCACGGTTGGAATGAGATCCTATCGTGAGCGAAATCAGTCGTAAGAAGTCCATCTCTTAATAAACGTCGTTACGTTGTCGATAAGTTCGAACTTGACTGTGAGGCTTTGAAGAGGACTTCTTGCTTTGAGGGTCTTCCAGTTCTTTGAAGCTGAAATAATCGAGACCAGTCTTTTGCTGCGTCTTGCTTTTCGGAACAATACTTTTCGTGATTGATTTCGTGAAATCTGACTTTGGATTTAGCAATCCTTTCTCACCCGACTCTAGAGCGTTGTAGAGTTCTTGCATTTCCGCTTCTTCATCGACTTCGTGACGAAGGTCGCCAGAGTTGTTCTGCTTCGGTTCGATCCCAGCTGCATTTTCAAGCAGGTTCGAGAGTTTTTGCAAGTTGTCGAATGAGTGATCCGAGTCAATGAAAATACTCGCAACCAAAACATTTGCCGTGATCATTTCATCTTTAGTCAGGTGCTGACCTCCAACAATTTTCACGAAAGCTGCGAGTGCGCTTTTCGCTGCTGCTGATTTCTTAGCCTGTCTTTTTCCAGCAAACCAGCCCTTCTTGTTGTCGCTGGCGTATGTTTCAACTTTTCCATTCACTTCTTTTGCGTAAATTTTGACATTCTTGGGAGAATCTGACTGACGCATCGTGTTGACGGATTCGACGAAACTTTGGGCACTGCTTAGATTGATTCCATTATGCATGAGACTATTCCAGTTCTGAGGGGGCCGTTGATTTGTGTGAAAAGTTAAAGAGTGAATTTGTTTAAACGCGAATTCCGGGGGTCATTGCAATCTCTTCATTGGTCGCTGAGTTGCCGACTGAAGAACTCTCTTGAATGGCAACTCTCCAAGCGAGAACTTTCTCGGCAAAGTTCTCAATGACTGCTCGCAAAGTTGGAGTTTCGATCACTCCGATGTTGATTTCAAAAAACTGTTGCACAGTCCCTTCGCCATCAATCGCCATGGTGACTCCACTGGTCTGCTCACGCATTGAATTGAACTGCAACAATGCTGTGTAAACACGTGGACGACTTTTCGGGTTCGGGAGTCCAACTTCGGCTGCGATGAGCAGCTTTTGTTGATCAACATCAAAGCCGACAATGAGTTCAATGTCTCTTTTGAAGTAAATTTCCCAGCCCACATTTCCGTTGCGAACGATCCCTTCGATCTCGGTCGAAGCCGGTCCGACTTCTTTCAACATGAGGTCAATACGATCAAATTCCGGCATCGAAAAAGTTCCTTAAGTCCGCGTAAAGTGCTTGTTGTCTCCTACGACACCTTGAGATACGACAATGCTCCTTCGATTCTGCGTGAAGCCTGTTTTGTTTTTGACATTGTGCGAGAAGCATAGTCAATACGCAACGCATCAATGTGTCTTAACTCACTTTCCTGTAGGCACTTGCGAAAGTAAATAACCCGTCTCGCCAAGACCAATTTATTATGCCCCAGAAATTTCCAATGAGGAAAAGAAGAAAAAGTTTTAGGACATTCAATGACTGAACACCCAATCGCTACGACTTAATGTCCTGAAATAAATCAGCGTTTGCTTTCCGATTGCAGACTGCATAAACTCAGAAAATTGGCTGAAATAAATATTCAACCGGTTCACGGTATTATGTCTGAGACTGTTCCTGACAATTCCTCTCTCAACGACATTGAGGTCACAATTCGATTTGGCGTTGGGTCGACAACTGCATCACTCGAAGAGATTTCGAGCATCAAACCGGGATACGTTTTTGAAACCGGAATGCAGGCTGACCAGCCCGTGGTTATTGAATTGAATGGTGCTGTGTTGGGATATGGAGAGCTGGTTCAGATTGGTGACCGGTTGGGCGTTCGAGTGAAGGAGTATTCAGGAAATGGGAAATAGTCCCGATCCAATTTACCTGGTTGGTATTCTTGTCTTCCTGGGACTCGCGCCGTTCATCGCGATCATGGTCACCTCCTACGTCAAAATTGTCGTAGTGATGTCTCTTATCAGGAACGCTTTGGGAGTTCAGCAAATCCCACCCAACATGGTGATCAACGGCTTGTCGATCATTTTGACCATGTACATCATGAATCCTGTCGTGCAGGAAACGTACGAAATTGTCCGCGACAATTGGGACACCATTGATACGAAAGAGATCACTTCGGTTGAAGCCGTCATCGTGGAAGCGAGCGAACCGCTGAAAGCGTTTTTACTCAAACACTCCAGCACCCGCGAACGGCTTTTCTTTTTCAGATCCGCAAAGGAACTCTGGCCGGAGGAACGCCATGAGAACCTCAAGGACGACGACCTGATGGTCCTCGCTCCGGCATTTACAGTGACGGAACTCACCGAGGCATTTCAGATCGGTTTTCTGATCTACCTGCCGTTTATCGCTATCGATATCATCGTGTCCAACATCCTACTCGCGCTGGGAATGATGATGGTTTCGCCGATGACGATTTCACTTCCGTTCAAACTCTTGCTCTTTGTGATGGTCGATGGTTGGGCAAGATTGATCCACGGTGTGTTACTCACATACACATGACGATCTCATGAATGAAAGTACCACTTTTCAGTTTCAGCACAGATCATGGTGATCAGCATGTCCGAAGGAATGATCCTCGAATACACAGTTGGCGCAGCAACGCTGATGTTACTGCTCTCGATGTTGCCGATCGTTATTGCTACGTTTGTTGGATTGGTCATCAGCCTCTTTCAGGCGTTGACTCAAATTCAAGAGCAAACTCTTTCGTTCGCTGTAAAACTCATCGCAGTTTCAGTCACGTTGCTGTTCTCAATGAACTGGATGGGAGCCGAACTCTACAACTACACACTCGCGATTTTCGACAGTATTGCAACGGTCGGCAAATGATTGAAATCGAGCCGATTCGCCATTTCCTGCTCGTCTTCGGAATCAGTCTCGTCCGCCTGATGGCTGCCGTTTCTGTTGTCCCTTTTCTCTCCTCACAAATGATTCAGGGACGTGTTCGTAACAGTCTTGTGTTCAGCTGGGGACTGATTATTTATCCAATTGTGGCGCCAACCCTTGGTGATCAACTTGGGTCTTTCATGGTCATTCTGGCTCTGATTGTTAAAGAAATCGTGATTGGAATCCTGATCGGTTTCCTGGCTTCAAAGATGTTTTGGATTGCGATGAGCGTCGGCTTTTTCATCGACAACCAGCGTGGGGCATCTATGGCATCGATCATGGACCCCAACAGTGGTGAACAGACATCGCCATTCGGACTCTTCTTTCAACAAACATTGGTCGTTCTGTTTTACTCCAGTGGTGGTTTTTTGGTATTTCTGGGTGGGATTTTTCAGAGCTATCTGGTCTGGCCGATTGATACATTTTATCCGACTTTCACAGATGCCTTTCCCGGTTTCTTTTTGGAAGTCGCTGACGACATGATGCTGACAGCAGTCGTCCTCTCTGCCCCGGTCGTCATTACAGTGTTTATCAGTGAGTTTGGTCTCGGGTTAATGAACCGTTTCGCTCCGCAACTGAACGTGTTTGTTTTAGCGATGCCAGTGAAGAGTTTAGTCGGCATGATCGTCTTGATTATTTATCTCCCGCTGTTGCTGGTCCTCTTCCAGGAAGAGCTTCTTGAAACGGAGAGTATTTTCAGTTTCCTGAAGGCTGTGATCTCATGAGTTCCGGAGAAAAAACAGAGCAGCCAACACCAAAGAAAGTCAAGGACGCCCGCCAAAAGGGGCAAGTCGCGCAGAGTAAAGACGTCAGTTCCACGGGGATGCTGATCGTCGTCATGGCGTTTCTGTTCATTGGCGCCGGCTGGATTAACGATACTTTACGCAAGTTGATTATTTTACCCGGAGAGTTGGCAAGCGAACCGTTTGAAGAAGCATTACCCAAAATGCTTTATGCAACAGGCCATGCAATTTTTATCATCTGTATTCCGCTGGCGATGCTGGTGTTAGTGTTCGGAATCTTTATTAACTATATCCAAATCGGGCCACTCTTCGTTTTCGAACCTCTCAAGCCGGAACTCAAGAAATTAAACCCTGTTGAGAAAGCGAAGCAAATCGTCTCGGTGAAAAACTTTATCGAGTTTTTGAAGTCTTCATTCAAAGTCGTGTTCCTGGGAGTCCTGTTGTTCCTGGTTGTCCGTAGCGAACTCTCAAACCTGATCGAGATCCCCTACGTCGGCCTCGATGGTGCGCTCTCGATGCTCAGGCAGATTCTCATGCGAGTCACAATTATCACCGTCGTCGCGTATATTATTGTGGCAGCATTCGATTTTGTTTTTCAGCAGTGGCAACATACGAAACAGTTAAAAATGACCAAAGACGAAATCAAACGCGAATACAAAGAGAGTGAAGGCGACCCGATGATCAAGGGAAAACGCAAACAACTGCATCAGGAGATGGTAATGAGTGGCGCCGTGGAAAACACAAAGAAGTCAACCGTGTTGGTGACAAATCCAACACACAGAGCAATTGCCATCTACTACAAAGAGGGCGATACAAAACTGCCCATGATTATGGCGAAGGGTGAAGGGGTGCTGGCAAAAAGAATGATCGAAGCAGCCAAGGAAGCAGGGATTCCTATCATGCAAAACGTTCCGCTGGCGACCGATCTGTTTGAGCATGGAGACATCGAGCAATACATTCCCTTGGAACTCATTGAACCGGTCGCGGAAGTGCTCCGCTGGGTTCGTGAATTACAAGAGTCCATGGAACGCGATCCTTATTCGGAGTTCTAAACTTGCATTCCTCCGTGCTGAACTCTTCTGCCCTAAAATTGAACTTCAAGTATCGTGAAGTCGTCTTCCAGCGTCTCTTGCTGACTGAGAGTTCTAGCGCGTGTCCAGAGTGCATCGAGAGTTGAAACTTCTCCCGGAACGTACATGTGAATGAACTCCATGAATTGTTCAAACTTCAATTGCTCACCCGAAGGCGTTTCAATTTCAAACACACCATCGCTGTACAAATAGAGCCTGTCACCTGGTGCAATGGCTTGTGTTTCCACTGTGAATTCCATCGCGCTGAGCATCCCAATCAGCGGACCTGTTGACTCCAATTGTTTCAATTCCAGACCAGAGTCTGCTGGCTTGCACAACAACGCAGGAGGATGCCCTCCTCCTGCCCAGGTGAGGATTGATTTCTTCCGATCAAAGACACCGTACCATGCAGAAAAGCAGCGGTCGCCGTGTGATTCCATCGGAAAGATATTGTTCAGCTGTTCCAACACTTGATCCGGATGTCGAAAATCAGTTTCCGGAAGTGCCATGGATTTGAGGACGTTCAAAACGGAAACGGAAAGCAAAGAGGCATCCAGTCCATGCCCGCAAACGTCCAGCAGGTAAACAGCAAACGAGTCTTCGTCAATCCAGTGAAAACCCAACGAGTCGCCTGCAATATCGGCAGCTGGGACGTACCTCCAGTCAACACCCAAGGGTTCTTTTGTGGGAGGAGGAATGAGTGAGCGAACGTACATCTCAGCTGCACCCAGGTCTTTTCGTTGTTGTTTGTACCGTCCTTTCCCCAACACTGCTTTGACAATTGCCTTCGCAAGCAAAGAAGATTTCACAGGTTTCAAAAGATGCATGGCAGCTCCGACTTTGGTCGCCTCAAGTGCTTCTTCTGGATGGTCTGAGTCGGTCAATACGACGACGGGAATTGCGGAATACAGTTGATTGAGTTTCAGTTTTGAACAAAGTTCAACGCCACTAATTTGCTGAGCATGCGCATCGATGATGATCAAGCTATATTGCTCCCCAGCGATCCGCTGCTTTTCGAGCTCCAACCACATTTCATTCGCGGTTGACACACATGTCGGCTCCGTTTGCCAGCGAATGAGCATTTCCTCCAGAGCTTTCCCCTCTGTATTCGCGGCAATCACGAGCAAAACTTGTAAATCCGGAATGAGGCCCAATTGAGTTTGCTGCACTGATTCGAGACTTTCACTCACTTCGAAGGTCTCGAATTTTGCGGTAAAACAAACCTGTTGCTGAGAGTCCCCATTGACGACCCACAAACGACCACCAATCATCTCGATCAATTGAGCCGATGCAGCGAGAGTTAAGTCAACAGCAGTGAAATGTTCGACAGATGATTGTGCGTTCTCGGCGATCATATTGATCGCCGAATCTTCGATCGACGTTCCCATGCAAATGATATTGAAGAGGAGTTCGACCTTTTGCTCCTGATTAGATTCGCATGAGATGCGTAGCTCGATTTCATCTTCAGATTCCGCAATCACATAGGTCAACAGATTGAGCAGAACATTTTCGAGCCGCTCCACATCGCCGCGAAGACCATCGGGAACCTTCGTCTGAACGAGATAATTGAGCGACCGCCC
This sequence comes from Planctomicrobium sp., assembly GCA_030626405.1. GTDB lineage: Bacteria > Planctomycetota > Planctomycetia > Planctomycetales > Planctomycetaceae > Thalassoglobus. The sequence continues at coordinate 5,139 of DAOUPA010000076.1, read as the reverse complement.
GATATTCTTTGCCTGCTGAATATGTGACGACAACAACTCTGCCAGCATGACACGAAGTCGAAACTCCGCGGAATTCAACTCCAACTGCCCGACTTCGGACGCTGCAATATCCATAATGTTGTTGAGGATTGTCTCGAGTGAAGTCGCGGAAGTCTGAATCGTGGCCAGGTCCTTTCGCTGTGCATATGAAAGATCCCCAACGATGGCAGACTCGGTCACATTGAGAATCGTCTGCAAAGGCGTACGAATATCTGCACTCAAATCGACCAAAAGCTGGCTGTCCGCATGCTGCCGCTCCTCCGAATCTTCAGTCTCAGCCGCACAACTTTCTACAGGTTGTTGCTGTGGCTGTTGTTGCTCTTCTTTCGGCGTAACCTTTTCATCGATGTGAGTTCTTGTCAAATTCCAGAAGGCAGCTGCCATATTGAGTACCACGCTCAGTCCAACGAGCATTGAGAAATGACCCTTTCCTGAGATCCACAAGCCCCCCGCTGCGATGATTGGGGAACAGGTGATAAGTAATACATTCAATGAAACTCGCGACATCAACTCTCTCAACAACATGAATATTTAAGACACTCTCTGTAGTTCTCAACATACCAATTCAAGGCAGGGAGTGCAAAAACAGTCTTCTTCTTCTTCTTCTTCTTCGAGAGTAACTCAATACCTCGTTGGTTCCATTAGAACCGGTCCTAAAACTGTTTGAGGATGGTGTACAGGCATCCGAGTTGCCAGAAAGCTTCGTGGAGGTGAGGGTGGTATTCCCAGCGTGTGGTTAACCGTCTCAGATTCTTAAGCCATGCAAACGTTCGTTCAACTTTCCAGCGATGTGCGTCGTGTTGTTTCGCGTTCGTGGTCATCTTGGGACGAAACTTGATTTCGTCGTCTTCTGAACGGTGAATTCAAGCGAAGGCCACAACTCTTTAAACGCACTCGTGACGGCGTACGGTCGTCCAGAAGACGTGTTCGTGAGGGCACGTCTAACTTGAACGTACATAAGATATCCTGGTACCACCTCGACTCAGAGTCTGAGGGTTGGTGCGAGTTGGTGGTTGAGGATCGTCATGCGAATCCTGCTGACATCACGGAGACGTTAGTTGGTGGGGAATCGACACAAGCGGAGGCGAAGCATTTTCAGGTGACAACGAGTCGAATTTCTCAGTTCAGACGCGAGTTACTGGAGTCTTGAAATACGTTTCAAGAAGTTGTGATTTCACACTGATCTGACACAGCCAAGGATGTCAATCGAAAGTTGCAGGGTGAATTCTGACTGGGAATCAAATGCAACATTCCTGCCCCGCCCCCGACGAATCGGAAAGCAATCCTCTCCATGTTTCTGAATTCCCGTCAGGTCCATTGAGGCTGGTTCGGTCGACAGGGAAGTCCGTTCAACTTGCGGCCTTCTTTTACCTGTCAGCCATCAAATCAGTAGTCACCATCACAAAACCGATAGCATGGAAATGGTCGTTTTTGAATGCAGCCACAGATCGCCCAATTCCACCAGGACATCGGCCTTCACTCCCGCTCCACTTCCTGTAGCAAGACATGAAACGGAAGCCAATCAATGACCTGCACGTCGACGACACCGTTCACGGCGGTTTCCATTTTTTTGGCTCGCCATTGTTTCGCCTGCTCTATCCATTGTTGTGCCTGCTGCTTTTCTCCTGCACGCAGATATGCAAGGGCCATGGCGATTTGATTCTGATTTGGACTCCACATTATGGTGTCGAGTTGCTGATTTAGAGTCACGATGGCTTCATCGGTTTTGCTGGCGCGGATTTGGGCCAATGCCAGCCCGTGAACAAACCACGCAGGCTGCTCTTTTTTCAATGCGAATTCCCCCCATTCGATGGCCTTGTCGGAGAGATTTGCATTCTGAGGTGCCATGGCATGCGCGCGAGCCAAGACGAATGCGACGAATGGTTCGGGAGTCTCACCTGCCTGTTCACGAAATTGCTTCAACACCTCCCGGTATCCGTCATCATCGTCGATCAGCAGTTTCACACACGCCAATTCGAGCCAAATTTCGTCTCCGGGATCCAGAGTCTGATCATACTGTTCATAGGCGGCGTTCGCTTCTCGCCAACGATTCATCAATGCCCGGCTCCGCGCCCGTGCAAGCCACAGGTCCTTTACTTGGGGGAGACGCTTCCGCAGTGCTTCAAACAGATTTTTATTTCCACAGACTTGTTGAAGCAACTTGGAACGATCTGAGTTCCACCTCTGCTTGTTCGGGAGTCCATCCAGAATTTCCGCGTAGATGTCAGCGGCGGCATCCCAGCGTTTGAGTGTCGCGTTCAGGTCGGCCAGATTCCGCGTTGCCTCTGCACTGTCTGGTGCCGATTCCAGCGCCTTTAAAGCCATCTCGTTATACATGTCTCTGGAAGCTGGCGTGCCCAGTAAAACGTGGACTGCACCAATGTGCTTGAGGTTACGGCAGTGAACGGTCACAACGTTGTTGCCGGGTTTGAGCGTTGCCGCCGCTTCGTCGCCGCAATGGACGAGCTGATACTCAAAATCCAGCCAGACTGCTTTGGCTGCTTCCACGCCATTTAAATGAATCACAACATCGTCGTTGGCGTACACCAGAAACAGAGGTGGGTCGGCAAAGTCGTCGGTCAGCACAAACTCTTTCCGCAGCCAGATCTCCTGGTTCGGCCAACTCTCGTTCGCGATGTCAGTTGAGAACGCAGGCCCGCCGGATCGCCAATTCGAGTCATCGAATTGATTTTGTTTCCAGGCACCTGTCGGCTGCTCAAGTACGTACCTCCATTGTGCTCGTTGCTGTGAAGGCGAAGTCAATGGCTGCCATTTCAAGAACGATTCGTGCTCGCTCAATAAATCGGTCTTTTCAGAAGCTGTGGAAAGCTCGAACGCCCGGATTAAGTCGTCGACAGCGTCGTCATGCTGTCCGACAATGATGTGCAGACGCGCCCGCTGGCGAAGCAACTTCGCATCGTCAGGAGCTTTCTTCAACTGCTGGGTGATCAGTTTGATCGCCGCGTTCCACAATCCCTGCGATTCATAGCGGCGTAGCAATGACTCCTGGAAATCGGAGTCGTCGTCAATCTCAGCTTTGGCGGGTATCCGCCACACGTGTGTTTCATCACCGACCGAGGTGATGCTCAGGCCGTCATGAGAGAAAGTCACCGATTGGATGGGGCCGCTCTGAGCAGGTAGCGTCATCCGCAAAAAACGCTCATCGACATCCCATACGCGAACCGTGCCGTCCTCACCGCCAGAGACCAGCAACTTGCCGTCATCGGAGAAGTCGAGACATTTCACCGGACCGGCATGCCCGCGAAGGTTGAACAATTCGGTTCCCGCAACGGGATCGTAAACGCGGACGTCGTTCGACCAGAGCGCGGCCGCCAACAGCTTGCCATCGGGTGAAAACTGCATGTCGTTCACCAGTCCAAAGCCGGAAAACGAGTACTTAGGAACGGGGAGATCCTCCGTGACGTCCCAAACTTTCGTGTGCCAGATTGTTCGCAACGCCAGCAAACTTCCATCCGCCGAGAGAGCGAAATTTTCAATGGGGTCGTGAACTTCCAGCGTCCAGGTTTTTATCAATCCTGTGGTGGTGTCATACAGCGCCAAATGTTTGCTGCTCCTACCGCGGGACCAGACGATTGCGGAACCATCCTGGGAAACCGCCATCGTTTTCGCTGGCCACGGAACTTCCGCGGGAAGGCTATGTTGCTGAAGCAACTTCGGTTCCGGAGTCGTCGTCTCCCATAGACGCACGACGGGGCTTTGGGTGTCATTGCGAGTGAGTTCCGCCAGGAAATTCCCGTCATATGACAGCACGCTGTGTGACTCGTCTTCGAGATCGTTCGCTCCCGCGACCGCCGACTCAGAGGTTGTCCGAACAAAGGGCTCGCACTTGGTCCAATCCCAGGCCTTGACCATGTAGTCGGTGCTTGACGACCAAATCTCCTTGTGCCCGTTCATGAACGCCGCGCCCCCCACTCCGCGGGAATGCCCCTTGATCGTCCGCAGCAGCCTGGACGAAGCCGTTTCCCAGACGTAGACGGCGTTGTTGCCAGACGTTGTCGCCAACAGTTTTTCGCCATCGTTGGAAAATGCAACCATTCCCACGGAGCCGCCAGCATGCAGCGTGTCCAGCCTCTCAAACGACTCTCCATCCCACAGCCGAACACTTTCGTCCGTACTCCCAGTCGCGATCATGTTGCCCGACGACCAGGCCACGGTTTTGACGTTCCGTTGTCTGCCGACCAGAGATGCTTTTAGAGACCGGTTGCGGACGTCCCAAACGTATGCCGTCTGTTCCACACTTTTATCATCACTATTGATGCCCGCAACCAGAAATGTTCCTTCTGGAGAGAATGCGAGGCTGGAGGCTCCAAATTCGCATTCGACTGTCGCTCCGTCCAGCTTCCACGTTTGGTCATTCCAAAACGTGATTCGCGAGTTTGCGTCAACGGTCGCCAGATGACCGTCGGAAGAAAAGGTCATTGCAACCAACCGGTTGTCGTGAGGCAACGCCACCGCTTTGGTCCAGTCATCTGTACGCCAGACTTGTACGACGTTGGAACTGTTGGTCGCGATTGCTGCCAGCCATCGCCCGTCAGCAGAGAATTCAACGCTTTGTTGGAAGGCAGATCTAGAGCCTGCCGGTAGTGTTCGCCTAAGTTGCATTGTCTTGGCATCAAAAATGTCGATCTCAAACTGCCACCTTCGAACCGCGACCCACTTTTGATCCGGAGAAACGGTCATGTATCCGAACGGTCCGTCTGTGCTTCGAGCTTGTTTCGACTCGAGGTGGCTGGCCCCCCACAACTGATACCATTCGATGTTTCGCAAATCGGTTTCGCTCGGCAGTGGGATGTTTTTCTCCAACAACTGGTGGACCCGGTCAATCGATCCGTCATCAAATGCCTGCTGAGCCAGATGCATGTCAGCCAAATACGATTCTCGCTCGAGTTGCTGCTGGACCGCGACAGCCTCGTTTCTGGCCTCTTCGGCAGTCCGCTTTTGCCTGACGGCCTCCGCTGCTTCTGATCGGGCTGTCTTGGCCAATTGATCGTTATCGACGGCAAGTTGCGTCATCTGTATGGTTGTCGCCCTCTCTTCGAGTTCCATTTGATGGAAGTGCGTCGCCGCCCACGCCGACCC
>DAOUPA010000284.1 GCA_030626405.1 Planctomicrobium sp. | reverse complement strand
GGCTCACCTGGAGGCATCAACTCGATTTACCGAATCGATCACTTGAAAACAATTTATCGGCCCGCCGAAAGCTCGCGACGGTCTTTCGGCTCACTCGACCTCGGATTATTTTCGCCCCGTATTGGGAAGATGCTCACCCTGACCATGTCGCCGCCAGCGCTTTGGTGGACGCCGCACGATTCTGGTCAAAGCTCAGCCGTAGCGACTTGCCAGGAGAGCCGTACCATCCCCCGAAGATCTACTACTTCTGGAGCATTCACTTACGAATTCACCCCAAGCCAGCCTTTGTCCTCGATATCTCAAAAGAGATCGAACAGAAAATGAAAGCCGTCGAGTGTTACGAGAGCCAACTCATCGAAGGACGCAGTCAGGAGTTCCCAACTCTCCTCGACGACATCCGAGACCGAGCACGCTATTGGGGCTGGACAATTCACCGAGCCTATGGAGAACCATTTGCCTCTCGGGAAGAAATTCGAATCGACGAGATCCATTCTTTGACATGACTTCCTGAGGAAGCGGTCACGTCATCTCGACTGTTTGGGTCAATCGAGAAACGCCACCGCGGCCATCGCCCTCGATTGACTTTCTGTATTCATCGCAACTCGATGCCAACAGTTCAGGTGAACCGTGGCATGATCGGGGTGGGAAACAGTGCCGCGAACAAAGACGGTCGGGTCACGTTGCATCACGCGCCAGTTCCACTTTGACGCATTCTTGTTTTTCTTAATCAAGTCCCTGTACTGCTCAGAAGTCAAACCATTCGGGTGTTGTCGGCAGACTTGAACAGTGATCCCGCCTTCGCGCTGGAGAAATTCACAAACGTGCGGCTTGCTACCTCGTCCGCGTGAAATAGGTTCTTTGCGAAGTACCAGATTTTCGTTGAAACTGATTTCGGGAACCGGGACGAAGAACCATTCACCCTGGCGAACGAAAACGTCTGTCTTGCGGCGATTTCTTTTTTTACGTTTGCCTTTTCGACCGTTCTCCAAGTTGCGGACGAGTTCGGGTTTGAGTGCTTCCATAGCTGTGATGACATTGCCGACTGAGGCAGACTCCGGAATCCCGGCAACAAACCAATGCCTCTCATCGTGGCCGCAGAGGAACTTGTCCTTCGTCTCTGACATGCCGAGACGGTCGGCGGGTTGGCGAACCATTAACAACAAATGGCGATCTTTTGATTGAAGGTCGAGGACCTCGATCTTGGCATCGCTGGTTGTTTGAAAGTCAAAGAATTCCCCACGGCGGTCATTGCCAATATCAATCACCACTGGGCCTGCGGCTTGTCGCCAGCGAGGACGGATCAATGGGCGTACTTTCGCCCTGGCTCCAATTTTGTTGAATTTGGTAGTGAGAAGGTTCGTTTCCATGAAGAAATGGACACGATGAGCGACGGGAAGGTTCAGCACAATTGAAAAGTTGTGCATGTGTCCGTGAAGCATCATCAGCCACAGGCATTCCAAGCGCCTGATGGTGCGGACGCGAACATTCTCATCTAGCGGAATCGCGTTGCGGCAAACCTTGCTCTATCTGTCGATTTCACCCATGACAATATCGAGCGAGCCAACGATAGAAGGAACATCGCCAAGCAAAACGCCTTCGCAGAGAGGACCGGTGATCGAAAGATTACAGAAGCAGGAGCTTTTCGCGCGTGCTCGCATTGGTTCTGCTTGACCATCACCGACGATGTAGAACCCCATTTGCCCGCGTGGACATTCGGTTTCGAGATAGACCTCATCGGCAGGGAGTTTGGTTGTCATCTTGTATGGAACGCGGAAGTCACCTTCGGTCGTCGGGTACTTTTCGATCCCCTGACGAACAAGCTTGATGGCTTCAATCACTTCCAGCATTCGGACGAAGAAGCGACACCAGTTATCACCCAGGATGACATCCCTGGGAATTCCGGCGACTCCTTCAAATGGTGCGGAGATGACGTCGAAATCGTAACCTTCATACATGCGAGTGTAGATTGGATCGCCATCGCGACGCAGGTCAAAATCAACACCACTTCCTCGCAAAACTGGACCTGTGCAACCGTAGTCGATTGCCATTTCTCCAGACATGACTCCCAGGGCAGCGGTACGTTTGACGAAAATAGAATTGCGCGTCAGCAGGATATGATATTCACGAATTCGCTTTTCGAGCCAATCCAGGAACATCAGGACAGCATCGGTCCACTGCATTTTCATTCTCGGATCGTTGCCGGTCAACGCGGCAAGACCTGGTGGTATTTCGATCATGCCAGGAAGATCGTGCGTCGCTCCGCCAATTGTCAGGTAACTGTAGGTCAGCCGAGCACCGCAAGCTTCTTCGAACAGGTCAAGGATGATCTCACGTTCGCGGAAGGCGTACAGGAACGGGCTGAAGCTTCCGAGGTCAAGACCATATGCACCCATACCGACGAGGTGACTGGCCACTCGCCCCAGTTCCGCGATGATCAGGCGAACGTTCATCGCCTTTTCAGGAACCTCCATACCGATGAGTTTCTCGTACGTAAGCGACATGCCGAGATTCATGTTCATCGCAGCGAGGTAATCCATACGGTCCGTGTAGGGCAGCCACTGCGGACCATTCAAGTTCTCGCCAATTTTTTCGGCACAGCGATGCAGATAACCAAGATGCGGCGTTACTTCATACACGATTTCGCCATCGGTACGAAGTAATAACCGGAGCACACCGTGCGTACTGGGATGCTGCGGCCCCATATTGATCAGCATTTCGTCCGTACGGACATCGAACTCGATCACGCGTTGATCTTCAAGTTGCGTTGCCATAATCAGTTCTCAGTCGTTCCAGCGTGACCACTGTTAATGCGATCAGTGATGTGCAGTTGTGAAAATAAAAGTGAATGCAGTTGTCGTTGACATCTGCGATTAGCCTCGAACGCCGTGATACTCCAGCGGGAACTCGTAGTCTTTTCGGAGACCATGTCCTTCCCAGTCATCCGGGCAAAGGATACGTAGCAAATTCGGATGTCCTATGAAGTTAATCCCGACAAGGTCGAACGCTTCACGCTCGTGCCAGTCTGCAATCTTCCAGACATGAGCAACCGATGGAACATCCGGAAGCGATCCTTCTTCGTCGTTCTTCCAGCGAGGGAGTTTGACTTTGATCGTGATCTTATGCTTGATCGAAACGCTCAAGAGGTGGTAAACCACTTCCAGGTGAGGTTCGTACGGAAACTTTTTTGCACGCTTCGCATCTGGCTCGAGATAATCAACACCACTCAAGTCGCACAGCATGTCGAACTTGAGTGACTCCTCGGCCTTCAAGAAAGCAGAGACCTCCACAATCGACGCTGGAGCAACTTCGATCCACGGATCGCATGCTTCCGCATTCAATGCGAGAATCGTGTCGCTGCCAAACTTGTCTGTGAGGGAAGTAAAAATTTCCTGAGGTGTCATAATCAACGAATTCAGGTTGAGAGAATGCGCAAATCGCTGCGATTCTTCAGGTCAGGATGCAGGAGTTGTTTCGTGTGTCTGCTCAACGACAGGACGAATCATCGGTCGAGCCTTGGCAATCTTTGCTTGCTCCATCATGGCGCGAACCCAGTCCAGATCGCCACGTTTCCAAACGTACGCAAATCCAACGAGCAACACACCAAAAAAGACAAGGATATCTGCCAGACCGGTCCAGGCAATTCGGAGTGCGTCTTTCGCGACGATCACAGTCTCGGCTGTTGTGGTTCCAGGTTGCAGATTCAAAAGCTTATCTGTGAGATTCATACGAGCGGCATCACTCAATGCAGGGTCAGCGAGTTGCGTAGCTCCGCCAAACACCGTGGCCCAAGGGAAGAAGAACACAACTTCCACATCGAAAATAATGAACAGCAGTGCGACAACATAGAACCGAATGTCGAACTGAACATAACTCGAACCAATCGTTGGTTCGCCACATTCATAAACCGCGTCTTTTTCTGGTGTCGGCAAAGTCGGGCGAACAAGCCGACCGATAAGCATTGGTGCAGCGACCAGAAGTGATCCGGCAATAATGAACAGGAGGAAATGAAGCGTCAGGTCCGTCATGGATTAACCGTGAGTAATCGACGTGAAAAAATGCATGAATAAAAAGCTGGAACTCTTCGATGAAACTATTCGGTTTCAGCGTACTCAAACGGGCTTGCTTCACCCTTCACCCAAACTGGTTCGTAAAGAACCTTGGACTCGGCAACAGCGGTTGGATTGAGAGTCGCCTGCCCCCAGGATGTTTGCAGCGGCAGTTTCGCGTAATCAACAACACAACCATCGCGGCTAAAGCAACTGAGGTCGTGGTTCGACCCCATGAAAATACAGTCCACAGGACAAGGCTCGACACACAACGCACAGAACATGCATTTTGTGTAATCAATCGTGAAGCCTTCGATTCGGAATCCTTTGCCGACAGGACTCTTTTCTTTCTCAATATAGATGCAATCGACCGGACAAGCTGCCGCACATTTTTCGCAACCGATGCATGTCGTCAGGTCAAAACGATGAAAGCCACGGTAACGTGCTTTCACAGGGACCGGAGTTTCCGGGTATTCGTAGATTTCTGTAAATGTCTTGCGGTTGTAGGTTGCCCACATGGTGTGAAGCGTCACCCACATCCCTTTCAATACGGTGGAAACAGCGATCCACACGTTTCGAAACCAGTTCACCATAATAACATCTCAGATCCGGGAGTCTGACAAGAACGACGGCAACAGCAGATTTCCTAGTCAGGGAATCGCCGCAACCTGAATACTGTCAGGCATTATAGGTCGCCTGACGACTGCCGCAACCGAGCCTCCACGAAGGGCCAAATCCTTTCCCGAACTAGGGAATTAACAAGGTTCCAGAGTGATATCTTAAGCGCAGAGACGGGCACTCACAAGATTTCCATAAGGGAGAGTCTCTCTCATCACTGGGTGGTAGAAAGCGGTGATCAACCATTGACTCAAGGTTGTTTCTACGCAGGTGAGGCGAAAACACCATCTTAGAAGAGTGCCTGAATGACATTTCCCGGTCGAATAAAATGCGGACGACCGTTCACGTCTGGAATAACCTGGTCTTGAGGAACCCCCAAAGCGTGGTACACCGTAGCAATCAAATCGCGTGGAGCAACAGGGTCTTTTGCCGGAGCAGCCGCATATCGGTCCGACTCACCATAGAGGGTCCCACCACGAATACCGCCGCCTGCAAGTACACTGGTGAAGCAATTCGCCCAGTGGTCACGTCCATCTCGCCCGGCACCTGCATCACTGCTCCGCTGACCGACTTTGGGAGTGCGACCAAATTCACCCGTCCAGACGATTAACGTCTCGTCCAACATTCCACGCTGCTTAAGGTCATCAACCAACGCCGAAAATGCCTGATCAGCGACAGGCATCAGTCGCTCTCTCAGGTCAACGAAATTTCGGCTGTGCGTGTCCCAATAAACACTGACGTTCTTAATCCCATCATTGGGCCAGAAAACCGTCACTAGCGGGACGCCACGTTCGACTAAGCGACGTGCCTGCAAGACTGACTGACCATGTGGATTCAGTCCGTATCGCTCGCGAAGAGCTTGCGGTTCACCCTTGAGGTCAAACGCACTGCGCTGGTCTGCCGCAGAGGTTAGCAGTTCAAACGCACGACGATTATTGTCATCAACGGCAGCAAATCGGTTTTGGAGTTTTTCGAATTGAAAATCGAGTTGATGCAGCAGTTTGGTGCGTTCTGTCAGTCGAGAGACGGACAGTTCCGGTTGAAGAGTGAATTCTCCAATCTTGTAGTTTGGAGAATGAGGGTTCTGGTCCAGAGTGAATGGGTCATACATCGGTCCCAACCAGCCAGCGAACTGCCCTTTGCTCTGTTCCACAAAACGCGGGACGTCGTTTTCCAACTTAGGTCGCATTGAAACAAACGGCGGCAGCGGTCCTGTTCCTCGATTCATTTTCGCAAGAACGGAACCGATGTGCGGCCATTGAGAACGCACGTCAGTGGACTGGGGCGGTGCCTCGCCAGTCAGAAGATAGTGCGTTGCCGATGTGTGATCACCGTTGTTGTGAGTCATCGAACGAACGATGGCAAGTTGGTCAATTCGCTGCGCGAGCTGAGGGAAGTGTTCGCAAATTTGAATGCCTGGGACGTTCGTCGAGATCGGTTGAAACTCTCCGCGAATTTCTTCGGGAGCGTTTGGCTTCATATCCCAAGTGTCTTGCTGCGCTGGGCCACCCCACATAAAGAGCAGGATGCACGACTTCGCGCGGCCAAAACTCCCTTGCCGAATTTCATCCGCTGTTGCGAGTGAACGTCCAGAAAGCAAATCTGTCAGCGTCATCCCCAGCAGACTCAGCCCGCCCGCCCGCAACAACTCGCGGCGATTCATGTCGAGGGTCTGCGAAAGGTTTGCGCAGCGAGTCTTCTTCTCTTGCACAGGTAAACCCCCTTCCGCTCTGCGAACCACAAGAACTCCAACGTTTCAAACTGAAAGCCCAATTCAATCCAAAAGCAAACAGTAATATTAGACCATGTTCAAGACAACAATGCACAGAAAGCTCAAATTCTGCGTCAGTGATCCGAACCTAGGCCTAAAAGTTGAGCGGCATTAGCATGATAAATTTTCCTCAAAACATCTTCCGGAAGAAAGATTCCGTAAATCATCCAGAACCCCTGCCGGTGGTGTGACTCAGCGGTGTCGAAGTATTCGTCATCGGTTTCCAGGAAACGATAATAGAGTCGGAATGCATCGGCTTTCGGCGTCGTATCGGTGCCGAACATGATGCGATCTTGATACTTAATGAAGAACCTGCGGCAGCTGTATGGCTGTCGCCCCAACTCAGAAATTCGGGCGTCGATATCAACGAAAAAGTTCGGATACTTGTCCAACCACTTGCCGACCGTTTCCAGGTCTTCCGGATTGTTTCCGAAGTGCGCTCCGACGAAGGTTGTTTTTGGATGTTTGGCAATCGCTCGGTTACGTTGCTCCAGCAGTTCTTCCCGCGAAGGGAACTTCTCTCCGTGAAATAACCAGCCCGGATGATCGCTCAGTTCATGCCAGCGCTCGTTGAAGCGGTCGAGCGGAGTGAAGAATGCTGCCGGATCGGAAGTGTGTATCATGACTGGCTTGCCCATCTCACCACATAATGCCCAGATCGAGTCGAGCCGTTCGTCGTCAATGCCCAGTAGCTTTCCATCCTCATCCCGATAAGAAAGCCCGAGCGATTTGTGAAACTTCAATCCTTTCGCGCCCGCCTGAAAACTTTCGCGTAGCTTGTCGGTTTCCCGCTTGGCCCAGCCTTCTTTGTCGAAGCCACGAAGATCAATGAGAGCAAAGGTCAAGAACCTGCCTGGATGAGCGTTATCGAGTGCCGCCAGCGTCTCCTTCAAACGACTGCCGGATCCTCCATCAAGATTGACGACCGCCTGAACACCGGCTTCATCCATTTCATGCAGATACCGCTTAACACGCTCCGCTGTGAGAGTTTTGACACCACCGCCGAGATGGTTATGAACGTCAATGACCGGAAACGCAGGCGTATTAACACGAGTCACCTTCGTCTTGAGCATCGACCGCGGTTGCCAGTCAGCCAACTTGAGATTCTGTATGTCCTCTTTCGGTTTTTCTGGTTTCGAAGCAGCATCCTCTGCGAATCCTGATGTGACAATTGCGGTGAGCAGAGCGCAGGCAGTGATCGACCGTTTCGATTTCGAAAAGTGAGGCATCGGGAATTCCAGTTTTCATTGAGTGATTCATCGTCGAAGCTTGTGCGGCTCATTCAAATACTAAAGTGCCGAACTTTTTGAATTCGTGAAAGCTCGGACCGACACGTGCCCAATCCCAAGCGGTGGATTGACCATCATCGTAATCAACGCGGTAGAAATTCGCCCGCCACTGCGTGCCTGATTTCGGAGGCACGTTGTGGAGCGGTTTGAGCAATTCATAGGGAATGAAGACTTCCGCACGCCAGCCAGAGACGCTCGCCATAGACGTATTGGCCCCTCCGGTCGCGGAGACTTTCTTCTGAATCTTTCGCTCCCCATCGTAGTGCCATGGTCGCCAGCCGAGGAAGCGACCATCCAGATTTGGAACAAGAATCGGCAACTCATAGCCCAATGGCGAGATCTCGTATTCAAAATAAACCGAGTGCTTTTCATCGGTCCAAAAGAAACACTCGAAGACATCTTCGTTCCAAAGATCGAGGAAGTCTTCTTCCATTGTGGCAGTCAAAGTTTTATCCGTCCCATCGAACAGGACATAAACGCCTGTTTTCGAATAGAGCAGCTTAAACTGAGCGGTGTAGTCATGCTTCCCATTTGGACGCCGATTCAGTTTCACCCAGTCAGTAGTTGACCACGCCGGAGCGCCGCCCTTGCCGGTGACAGTGAAATCGTCGCATTTCTTGACAGTAATTTTTGGCAAGGAAGTTGTCATCAGCTCTTCGGCATTTGAAATTGTGGGCAGAATCACCAAAACGATCCACGTGACAACACTCCAAGTCACCCAGTGCAGTTGAACAAGGCTTCCGAAACAGCGAGTCATTACAAACTTCCGGTTTAGATTTGGCGATGTCGTCAGGCGAATAGCAGGTATGAACTTACCTGACTCAGAAGCTGAAGTCGCCAGACTTTGACCGGAAAATCCAATCTCTCAGGAGATCAGTGACGGCAGCATTTCTTCCACCACGCGTCTGGAAGCCACTGTAAAAGAATCAGGATGCCAGAAACGAACGCTTTGCACGAGACAGCGAGGGCATTTTCTCGACGAGAAAACTTCGCAATCTGAAACGTCCTACGCGATGATATCCTTCACGACGCGACCGTGGAGATCGGTCAGCCGGAAGTCCCTGCCGGAATAGCGATATGTGAGTCGCTCGTGGTCGAAGCCCAGCATGTGCAACATAGTTGCGTGCAGATCGTGAACGTGCATCCGGTTCTCAGTCGCTTTGAAGCCGAATTCATCGGTCGCTCCATAGGTCATCCCCCCTTTGACCCCCCCACCCGCAAGCCAGACAGTAAAGCCGTGGTGGTTGTGGTCGCGACCGTTCTTTTTTCCTTGATTCGCCCCAGGAGTAGGCAGTTCAACAACTG
>DAOUPA010000433.1 GCA_030626405.1 Planctomicrobium sp. | reverse complement strand
TACTGGCTCGTGCGTTGAATCCAGAGCCATTTTGTATCCACCTTCAACTAACTGAATCACGTATGGTCGATTCTCTGCCGCGTAGCGTTGATTGATCTGTTCGATAAGCTCATCGATCCGTTCATGACTCGTCGTTCCACCGAGCACGTCAACAATTCTTTTCGCTGGTAGAGCCCCCCCCCCCACAAACAGCAAACCTTCAATCACCTGACTCATGGTCAGGCGTTCTTCGATGCTGGTTCCCAAATCAAGATCGTCTTCGACAACATCAGTTGCTGTAGGATCACTTCGAGCCGATAATTCTTCTTCCACAAAAGTGGCATCCTGCAAGTCCGCTACGCCTGCGGCACCTGAGGATTCGTCCTCATCTGGTCTGACATTCTCACCAATTGATTGAGACAGCAACGCTTCTGCAGATTCCGCAGTTTCGAGGGCAAGGAGATAAGCCGCTTCGATCTCTTCAAGTGACATTTCGCCATCGAGGAGTTCGTCATCGTTTTCAATGTCTGCCTCCACTATTCGAGCCTCCTGCCGTAAGGGGAATTTTCGCTCGTTCTCAGTGTTGAGGGGGCAACTGGTTGCACAGGCGAGTTTTGCGGGTGACCAGACTGGAGTATCTCGGGGTTTAATTTCACCATCGAGTTCGCGATGGATCGAGCATATTGTAAAGTTCCCGCCGGCGTCAGTTGTCCATTTTGCCCACTGAAATAAAGCTGCTCTCCGGTTTTCTGAAACAGTTGAGTCGGATTGTGAATCACCACCGTCGATTGAGTCCCACGACCCGCAAAAGAGGTGCGCAGGTCACGTTCGAAAGAGTCCGGATTACGAGAACGCACACTTCCAATTTGCGACTGAAGGGACCATGAATTGGGAATGATTGAAATCATCATCTGACTATTCATCGATCGGGAAAACTCCCACATCGCCACGTAGGGAGTGAGTGGAACTGCCTCGCCCGAGAGATTGGGAGCACTCCCTCCTTCACCACTTGAAGAACCGAAAAACGGTGCTACTTTTCCGATCAGCCAATCCGCAGTTGCAAACTCTCGGCAGATTAAATCCAGTTCATTCCTGGAGGATTCATTGAGAACCGGATGAGTTGAGAAGGCGGGTAAACCGCGAGCGTCCAAGGTCAATCCACCGCGAACTTCCGGATCGAGACTCACGTCATCCGGGTTCGTGCAAAACAGTATCAAGTCAGGTTGCAAAGCCATTAACCGCTGACGCAGTCGTAGAAAATTAGTGAGTGGACCACTGCCAGGGCAGCCAGCGTTGATAATTTCAACTTGCCCGAGGCCGTTTTCATCGAAGAGTTTCTGCAATTGTGCTGGCAGAGTTTCGTCCTCCTTGATACCTAACCCGAATACGCTCGATCCTCCGAGGCAAACGACGCGGTAAGTCCCCTTTGGTTTCGGAACAACAATCTCCTCTCCTCGTGTCCCGAATTCGTTTGTCTTGAGCTGAGTTTGCTCATTAACTCCAATTGGCATCTCGATATCAAGTAGTGGAACAACTTCGAGGTAGGTCGTAGAGCTTGGTTTGACAACATCTTTTAGACCATGGATCGATTCACTCTGACTGACCTGTAAACGGACTCGATCCCACCGAAACCAGACTTCAATAGCGCACAACAACAGCGCTAACAGCACGACAGCTGCTGAAAAACGACTGACAGTCCGCAAGATTGGGCGGATCATAGTGGCAAAACAGGCTCCATCCTGAATCGACAATTATATTGTGAGACTTCGAGATGGTACGATAAAACGGTCTTTTTCAACAAGATGAACTCCAGTCCTCCGTTAGAGTTCTCAACTGAGTGGCAATGAATCACATTCCGACAGATTCGAATTGACCAAACCCAGCGAAAAAACTACTAAGAAACACTCGGAAGTATTTTGAGAGATGTGTGTCTCCCAAAGCTAGTGAGTTACATAAGTGTGCTCAACTGTGACCCAACCCAGCATTCGGTCGGCTCTCACTTTGATCTACGAACCCACCAACTCCGGATCACCCTGCTAGAACATTTTCAGTAGACATCAGACTATGGCTTGCTCCACATGGACGTGGAAAAGTTGTTTAATAGGTTTCGTCTGCATTCTTGCATGCGCTGCCTCAGGTTGTTCGTTACTCTTTCCACAAACGACCTCTAAAACCGCGGTGAAATCACCACTCAAACCGCTAGTTGCTCCTCGCCAGGCAATCACGCTTGAAGTTTATTTCGTCGACCGTCGAATTGGTGATCCATTAATTGGAGAAACTCTTTGGGGATCACTGCACTCCGTCAACTCGATCGATCCTGAAACAAGGGAGAGACTCCGGGAAGATGGCTTTCGAGTGGCAATGAGTGCAGCCCGTCCACCGAGACCACTCCAAGCTCTTATGGCTCTCTCTGTTGAAAACGACCCGACACGCAGATCGATCTCACAGACATACATGATTCCATCAGGACAGGAAACCTGGATTGTTTGTCGCCCAATCGAGAGCGGAACCTCAATCACCCGACAACCACTTGAAGGCCAATCGCAGACATTCGAAGTCAACAAAGGACAGGCGCTCTTCAAAATCCAAGCGTCTCGGGTTGAAGATGGGTGGGCGAACCTCGTGATTATCCCTGAAATTCAACATGGTCAAAGCTCATTGAAGCCAACTGCGACCAACACCGAATGGACACTACGTGACCGTCGCCAGGCAATCACACTGTTCGAAGATCGACTCTCAGCAGAACTGAATGTTGGCGAGATCCTTGTCGTCGGGATGACCAATGATGCAGACGGCAAGATGGCAAGCCATTTCTTTCACAGCGACAAATCAAACGGTCTGCAACGGCTGATGATGATTCGTATTGCAGACATGAGAATCGTTGAGCCAGAACGAATCGACCCCGCCACTTCAAGATAAGAACCTGGAATCAAATTACCACAAGCGTTACCGCTCAGTGATGATGACTCTCCAGTTGTCAATCCTCTCTGAATTCTCCTTTGCAGAGAGGTCCCCTGTCGCTGAGACAGCTTTCGAATTGAGTAACCGAACGCCAGATGACGCTGCCAGGTCGAGAGCTTCTTCGAGCCGGACCGGCACCTGCAACTCCCTGAGCCCAAGGGGATTTGATTGTGCAGGGTTTGGAACAAGACGTGAGTACCGATCAGCCTCTGCTTGAAAGACGTGCTCGGGAAGCTCACTCATTCGCGTGACAGCTCGCATGGCTGCCGGAAACTGCTCGGCCTCGAAAACGAGTTCGTCCCGAAGTTTCTGTAATTGGCGAATCGTTGCTCGCGCACCAGCGACTTCTTCATGTTGAGTTTTCAGATTTGAGAGAAGGTCGTTCGTTTCAAGAATCGTTGAGTTCTCTGCGACAGCTTTTGAAAGTGCCGCATCGACGAAGATCAACTCATTTT
Organism: Planctomicrobium sp.; assembly: GCA_030626405.1. Lineage (GTDB taxonomy): Bacteria > Planctomycetota > Planctomycetia > Planctomycetales > Planctomycetaceae > Thalassoglobus. The sequence goes on along the minus strand of DAOUPA010000433.1, from coordinate 2,505 downwards.
GCAGTCGATCAACCCGTTCAACGAGTGGTCGCACCACCAGAAAGTGCATCGAAAGAACACTTAACAAGACACCGGTCACGCGCGTTGTCCAGCTAATTTTCTCTACAATCAAGCGTAACCGGTCCGTCAGTACCCGCTGTTTTTCAGGTCCGATCCACAGTTTCACCAGGTTCTCCTGAGATAAAGAATTAGGCGGCTCCAACAGGAGTCACAAATTAAGCCGGTAGCTCATTGGCAGAATTCGTTGCCAGCCTTACCTATATCGCCCAGAGGTGATGTTTTACTGATGCCAAAGCAGGTCAGGCAAAGACATTCTCTTCAATGTGACTGAACAATGAATGCATTGGTTGGAACTGGAGAATTGAGAAAAGCTTTCCGGAATTGTAGTTTTGACAAATCCGGAAGAATTAGAACTGTATTCCCATATGAACTGTAACTCCTATTCTGCAAACTCTTTGCGACTCATCGAGGCAACTATTTTGGATCAGTTATCGATGTTTTTCAAGGTTTTTCTAATGAAGTCGACTGTTCTCCGAATCACTGAATGAGCAACGGGGTTCGCCATTTCGGTGACCTCCAAACCGAATTGACCTAAGGAGAAATGACAATGATTAAGAAAGCCATCTTCGGCACATTTGCCGTCGCCACGATTGGAGGCATGATCTTCGGAACGGACGTCTTCAGCTACGTTCGCACCGGATTCCACTCAGCACAAAACAAAATTCGCAGCGAAGTGCCGCTCGAATTCGAAATTGAACGCGCCCGCGAAGAAGTTGCACAGCTTCTGCCTGAAGTTCGCAAATCGATGCATATCATTGCGGAAGAGCAAGTCGCCACGGCAAACCTTCGCAAATCGATTGAAAGACGACAACTCGCTTTGGAAGACCAGGAAGATGCGATCTTGACGCTCTCAGCGGATCTCAAATCTGGTGGATCTCAGTTTGTCTACGCAGGGAATGCTTACTCACAAAGAGAAGTCGAAAAGGATCTTTCCGAGCGGTTCAACCGATTCAAAACTGCTGATGAAACTCTGAAACGCGAACAGGAACTTTTGTCCGCGAAAGAGAAAGCACTGAAAACTCACCGCGACACCCTCGAGGGAATGCTCTCACAACGGAAGAACCTCGAGGTGGAATTGGAACGGCTTGAAGCGCGTCTGAAAACGATCGATGCTCGCAAGAAAATTGCTAGTATCGAAGTCGACGATTCGCAACTCAACCGAGCGAAAACTCTCATCGCAACAATCGACAAGCGACTTGATGTCGAAGACGCCGTTCTTGCTGCCGACGGAAATTTCTCTGGACTAATCCCAGTCGAAAGCGAAATTGAAGTCGCAGAGGAGAACATCGCCAAAGCCGTCGAAGACTACTTCGGCCATAGTGATGAAGTCGAAGTCGTAAAGAACTAAACTCATACACACGGCGTGTGGGTTGGCTCGCACTGATTCAATTCTCGCCGCGTCTACGAGGTTCGGTCAGCTCGAAACCGCTCGACCATATGAATGGTCGAGCGGATTTTTCGATCTCCGATTAAAAAAGAACGAGAAGAGACGATGCCCATCACCCTGACACATCCAGTTCCTGCTTGCCAATTGTGGATCGATGGTGTCGGTTGTTATCTCATCTGTTTCGAAAGACGTGTGTCAATCGGAAACTCAATCCCAATACCAACGACAGCAACACAACCAGAACAACTCAAAATTTCAATTGTTTCTGACTTGAGAACAATTCAGGCAGACATTGATTTTCAAAAAAGTCATTACTGGATGGAACCCTTCTTCCACACAGCAGTTGATGAGCAACTCATCACGAGACGGCATCGACTTTGCCATGGCGTGCGCATCGACCTGGGAGACAGTGACTGGGAAGATGATGTTCAACTTCGCTTCACGACTCCTTCACCCTTAAGCCAGACTTCAATACTTCAAATCGAAAGTGGACACCGACTTACTCAGGGAGTAGACGGTGTTGTTCTGTTTCAAAAAACATGTCTGCTCGGAGCAGGCGAACAAAAACATATCCGCTGCGACGACTGGACAGAGGACATCATTCTGTTTGAAAGAGAAAATCAACTGTTCTGCAAAACACAATCCAGTGAAATTCAAGTTGATGGTCAAACTTGTGGACAAGTTGTGAAAGTCCACGACGGAGCACATTTACAAGGCGAGGATTGGTCCATGAGGTTTGAAGCCACTCTGGAATGAAGGATGGGCAATAGAGAATGGGGTTTTTCCCAATTCTCCATTCGCAATTCTCTATTTCTTTGATCTTCACAACCATTTTTTGCGTTCAAGAAGTAGTCACTGTAGAATTATCAGTACCGCAGCAAGACTCCCCAGGAACGGAATTGCGAGTCACAAATGAAATTTACATTCTCCCCTGAATCACGCCCCTTAGAAGGTTTCACGATAAAACGTGCGATCTACCGTGGGGGATTTGGTGAGGTCTACTACGCCAAGTCAGATGCAGGGCGCGAGGTCGCGCTCAAACTCTTACAGAACAATGC
>DAOUPA010000093.1 GCA_030626405.1 Planctomicrobium sp. | reverse complement strand
TCATTCCTCTGACCCTGCTAGAAAACGATAAAAGGGGCACGCAGTTTTTGCGTGCCCCTTTTGTTAATTAAGATTGCGAGAGACAGGAATCGAACCTGCACGTCCTAGGGACACTGGATCCTAAATCCAGCGCGTCTGCCAATTCCGCCACTCTCGCGTTGCGTGTTTTTATATGACTTATTGACCTTTTCGACAACCCACGTAGTGAAACGACACCAGCGAGGTTGAAAGATGATAAAGGCCAAGCCACAAAATTCGAGGAAATCTTCACTCCTGCGAAAAACGGGACGATCCTCCTTCTATCCATCCAGAGTATCTCGAAAAGCGAGAATACTTGCAAGCCGGGCGTCACCCTCCTGACATCCAAGAAATCCCTTATAACCTCAGGGGTTACTTGTAGATCATCACAAACCGAGGCTCGCGAATGGCAACCACTTTGAATGAGCATCTCTACGAGTATCCGTTTGCTTCAGAGATTGATCGGGGAGTCATTCGATTGGCTGCCAGTGGAGGGAGTGCAGCAACCGTAAAGAAATCGAGTCCGGGAGTTTTTTTCGATGGTCGGCTGAAGCACCCCCGCGAGGCCTCGACAATGCTGCTTACGCTCAGCACGATTGTGCGGACGCATTTTTTCGATGCACGACCTCCTCAAATGGACCCCATCGTGACATCGAGTCGCTCGATCGTGAGGTGGGAAGGATTCAGTGGCTGTTGCGGCGCGTATGTGCGGCTTGACCTCGACTCTGCGGCGTTTGAGGACCAACAGCAACAATTCGGAACGACGAACGTCGACTTCAACTCGACGATGCTGGCTCATCTTGGAAGTGTCGGCAGAGCAGATGATTTTCAACTCTCCATTTCAACAGACGCCGTCACAGTACAACGAAACGAGGCCGAGGTGAGCGAGAAACGCGTCAAGCTTCCTAAACGTTGGATCAAAGGTCTGTGCGAAGTTCAGGTGTATCAATCGCGGCTGAAATTGCGACATCGATTGACGCCAGCGGCATTGATGCCGCTGGTTCAAAATGCAGGACGTGCAACCAGTGGACCGCAGCACTTAGTGCTCACTGCGGGAAAGCCCAGGTTGACTACTCGGAAAACGAACGGATCTGTCGCAGTCGGAGGGGCGAGTCGACTGTCGGTATTACGAACGATTCTCCCCATCGTCCGCGAAGTAAATTTGTATGTGGATGAGGAGTCCGGTGTTCACGCGTGGGTCTGTGAGACCGGCTGGGCGAGGTTCTGGTTTGTCTTGTCGCCCACTTTGCAACGTGGTTTTTCTGGAGAAGGTCAGGTTCTGGAAGCGTTGGCAAGCGAGAGCTGGATGGAGCGTGTTGACTCGATTCGTGATGTTCTGGCGGGCCTGCAAACAACCACGATGGAACCGGTGGAAACAATTAACCCTGCTGAAATTGCAGTTCGTCTGGGGTGTCGAGCAACCGAAGCGACGGAAGGACTGGCAGCACTTGCAACAAACGGACTTGCCGGATTTGATGCTGCCAACGGGTTCTATTTCCAGCGACAGTTGCCTTTCAATTTAGAGAACGTTGCGAAGGACCAACCGCGGTTACGTTCAGCAAAGAAACTCGTTGAGGGGGGAGCGGTGCAGATCATCTCGCATACCAAGCCGATGTCTGTTGATGCGGAAATCAAAAGCAAAGATGTGACATACTTTGTAAGATTACGCAGCGACGGGGATCGCTGCACCTGCCCATGGTTCAGCCGACATCAGGGACAACGCGGCCCGTGTAAACATGTCCTCGCAACACGTATGGTGATTCAGGAGCAGAACAATGATTGAAGAATTGCAAGACGCGATTCTCAGCAAAGATGCCGATGGCGTCGTGGCGGCATTATCACAATGGGATGAAGAGCAGCGTCATGCTGCCATCGAACCGTTCAACATTCTGATGATGGCACTTGGGTTTGACGACGACGTCGTGCTTCCATGTGACTTGACCTTGAAGGACCTAGAAGTCGTCAAGAAACGAAAACGCGACGGAATCAAACAAATGTCGCGTCGGGATCGCACCATCGATTATGAAATGCACTACATCGCCTGGCTGGCACGATATGGACTCCAATCGCTCGATGGATCCAAACGGTTTTCGGCTGTGCCAGATCACGTAGAGAGGTCAGCGCAGATTATGGCTGATCGAAATCCTCCTTGGTGGGATGAATGGTACACAGTAGCAATCACTGAAGAAGGAGGCATATCCGCTGAATTCTGGGCATTGTTGTATGTCCGAGATATGGTTTCGGCGAATGACTTTCCTCCAGCGGATTTCGGGTTTTCCGGGCAATTGCCCCACGCCATGGCGGCATCTCCAGAGGCATTGAAAAAAGTCCTGCACGACATTCCAGAATGCCGAGAACAGATCTATGGAGTTCCGGAAGAGACGTACCACCTCTACGATGCAAGTAGTTGGGTGCCTGTTCTCAAATGGATGAGTGAACAGAATCTGATCGACCATCACCGATTTCTAAAAATTGTCATCGAGACGTTACACACCCCGCTGAATCAAACCGAACGCAACGGCTGCCTGACATTCGCAAAAGCAATTGGAGCCAGTGGAGAAACGCTGTCCGAATTTCAATCGCACTGGACGGGACTTATTTCTGATGGTCAGGCATCGGTCGCTGGTTTCGCCGTGGAACAACTTCGAAAAATCGAAAAGTTCGGATTGCTGGATGCGCATGAAGCCGTTGTCGCTCTCCCAGGCATCTTCGGTCATAAACCGAAAAAGTATGCAAAAATTGCCATCGAAATGTTGGGCCGCATTGCCGTAGATGAAGAACTTCGGACAGATGCTGTGAACGGGGCGGCAAGTGGCTTAATGCACCCGAACAAAGATATTCAGCAAGCCGCCTTAAATGTTTTGGAAGTGCATTTGCAACCTGACGACGCAGCAACGATTGAGGCTATCGAACTCCACCTGGAATCCATTGCATCAACACTCAAAGGGAAAGCAACGGCACTACTAAAGTTTGAGAAAAACCTGCCTGCGAAAGAGTCTGCAAAGTGTTCTGCAACTTCTACCGAATTCAATGAATCAGCAACTCCACTCACATTCAACACGAGCAAACATGAGAAAGCGGCCTCGGCGATTCCAGAGAATGTCCGAGAAGTGTTACGCATTGGTGAATCACTAGAAGCCGCACGTCTCGGAAGCATTGATCTCTCCTGCCGCTGGAGCATCAAGGAGATGCCGGTCTTAGCCAGTGCCAGCGCGCTGGTTCCAATTGAGTCGGTCGAAGAGTTGATCGATGTCACTTCCGCGGCGGTCGAGAAGCTCGACTGTGCCGATACTGCGGATCGAATCCTCAGTGGGATTGTACGATTGCACCTGGAACGTCCAGAGTCCTTTGAATCAATGACAAAGTCTTTGTCAAAACGGGCGTGCGCGGACTATTTAGAACGCCCCAGCCGTGGGATCACCGGTGGATGTCACGGTTCTTCATTCTCTTTACTCATTGGAGCATGGCTGGACGTTAAGGCAGATGAAGATGGTTATTTTTTCATACAAACACCCATTCAACGATTCCTTGTTGAAGTCGAGCAGCTGGTTCGGTCCAAGACTGCGTATTCTCTTCTCTCTGCAGCGACACACTCTGGCGGCTGGATCGATCCTCACATATGGATTGAGAGATTGATCTCTGCTCAGAAAAAAGAAGTTGACATTCTCGCCAGCGATTTGGAGAGAAGTTGTCTGAGACTCGCTCCTGATGGACGTTCAGAAGCATTGAAGCAGGCCGCGAACTTACAGTCTCCCATGAAAGCACTCGCCCTGGCAGCTCTTGGAGGAGATGTGAAAATCAATCAAACATTGCCAAATTCCGTCTGGTTTGCAGCCCTGCGCGCACGCGATGCGTGGATCGATCTCTCTCAGCACATCGAACCTGACGAGCAATGCCAAATTACAGATGAAATGGCAAAGATGCCTGATCTCATATTTCCCTCAGACTATCAATGGCAGGTGAAGATACGCCAAGTCAATTCCTCTTCTTTCGATTTAGTGAGTGCAACTCCGACGCAAGACTCGGTCGAATTGGAGACGAATCAGAACAATTTACTCCGTGAGTATTTGTCGTCAGTCAGCGATGCCGCGACCTTGCTCGAGCAAATGGATAAACTTGCTAATGCAGCAGCCGTTCCAGAATCTAAAATGGGATTTTTGACCTCTCAGCTGCACCACCTGCCTGTGTTTTCCGCACCGTCATTTTGGTATCCCTATTTTGCCAGTCAATGGCCGATGAAGCTCGATTGGTTCTGGTGCTTAGCGACGAAGGCTTTGTCCCGTCGTGTTGAGAGCAATTCGTCAGTCGAAGATCCGTTCGACCAGTTTTTGGTTCCGCTACTTGAACAAGACCGTCCATTGACCGTGATGTCCGCGCGAGCACTCTGGATTGCAACCGTCAGTAAAGACAGTCATGCCCGATCCATGGCGATTGAATGCTGGATCGCACTCGTCGAGAGTGATCGAATTGACTTTGAAGTTCTTGTGAAGACATTAGGTGAAGTCTCCGCGGAAGGTTGGGTGAAGGTGAACCGGGTCGGTGAAGTTCTCGCCGAAGTCGCGTCCGTTTCGGCGTTGCACGCCTGGGTGGTCGCCAGCGTCATTGATTCCTATCTGGCAGTGACTGATCCGTTTCCCCGCGCAGTGGCAACATTACTCGAATCCTTAGACGAATGCTGCGAATTACTCGGGCGCGCTGTGACTCCAGAACTGGCAAATCGATTGAAGGGAATCAAAAGCGGAAAAGCAAAAACGTTGGCGAAATCACTTCTGGATCGATCAGACACCCTCACACCCGCTCGCGAGACCGCGATTACGGATGCCCTCAACGCACGCCTCACCCGTGCCGAACGTATTGCGAACTCGGACACCATCATCTCCATGAACGCTTGGTAACCCGCCCCACTCTTCTGTTGCTCCTGGAGCAACTGCAGAGCTTTCCAGCGTGACTGCCGTAAGCGATCAGTCAACGCATTGTGCTGGTCGATGGACCACATGTAGTGCGATTGTCAGAAATTACTGAGGCGACCAGCGTACATCCTTGCGAAACGTCAACGAAGTTCCAGGTGCTGGAGGAGATCCAGCGTTGTAGGCCACCGGGCGTTCTGTCCCTGCGTCATCCACACGCTCTTCGAACGGGTCACCGCTCAGAACCTCGTTGCGACATGACTGCTTGTGTTTTCAAGTGAAGTCTCCACAATAGGAAACGTTATCGCCATCGCCTGATTGGTTACAGAGTCTTGTCTCGATTCACTCTATACTCTGGAGAGTCCGGCCGCTTTCGTGTTTTCCTCGATGATTGAAATTCTATGATGCTCGCAGCAAATTCTGCTCCCACAATTCCGTTTGAGCGACTGGTGTTTGCATTTATTCCAGTGATCGCGGTGTTGATATTGTTACGTGCGTGGGGGTTGAATTTCTGGACGTCGTTCTATGGCGTGGCACGAATGTTGGTGCAGCTTCTCTTGATTGGATACATGCTCGGGGCAATCTTTGCCGCGGAATCATCGTGGGTGGTCATTGGCGTCTTGAGGGTAATGTTGATCGCCGCGAGTTGGATTTCACTCCGTTCCATTCAAGAGAATCGGCGCGAACACTTTCGAGCGGCACTGGTTGCGATTTTGGTGGGAGGTGGTTGCACGTTGATGATCGTGACACAGTTGGTTCTCAACTTGGAGCCATGGTATTTGCCGCGTGTTTTTATCCCGTTAGCTGGAATGATCTTCTCGAATTGTATGAATACGGTCTCTCTCGTCGCAGAACGTTATGCTTCCGAATTAGGACGAAACGAAGAACCAATCGTGGCCAGAAACACAGCGATACATACAGCATTGATCCCGATCACGAACTCTCTGTTCGCTGTTGGACTGGTATCGATTCCAGGAATGATGACTGGTCAAGTGCTGGCAGGGATCTCGCCTCTCATTGCAGCACGATACCAAATTATGGTGATGTGCATGGTCTATGGCTCTTCAGGATTGTCCGCGTCTTTGTACCTGGTCCTGAATGGCGCTCAGGGAATCGGAACTCCCAGCGATGTGGGTCGAGCTATGCCTGACGACAATTGCTGACCGACTTCCTCCGCAATGATGACCATCACTTGCCCTTGAGGATCTTGTCCAGATCGAACAACTGGCTTTGCGTCGAGGGCTTAAGTTTCTCACTTTTCGCGTGGTTCCTGGCCCCGGTCCTCTTGGCCCAGACGTCGTATTGGACGGCCATCTGCTGCACACGTTTGGGCTGCTTGGCGGTCAGGTCCTGCGTCTCACTGCGGTCCTTTGACAGGTCGTACAACTCCCAGCCCTTGCTTCTCTCGGCTACCAATTTCCACTTTCCATTACGCACGGCGTGATTCCCGGAATACTCCCAGAAGATCGGCTTGTCTGCATCGCGGGTCTTCGCTCCGTTGAACGCTGGCACGAGTGACGTGCCTTCCATCGGCAGGATGTTCTTCCCGTTGTATTTGACTGGGTACTTGGCTCCCGAAAGATTTATCACCGTCGGCATCAGGTCGACGAGGTGAGCGGTGTAACCAGTCAATTCACCACGTGCCTGAATTCCGTTGGGCCAGTGGGCGATCATCGGTGTTGCCGACCCACCCTCGTGAGCGTACTGTTTGTAAAGCCGCAATGGAGTGTTGCACATGTTGGCCCAGCGGGCGTCATAGGCGATGTCACTCTCGACTGGGCCGGGCGTCAGCACATCGGTGCGCAGGCGCTGGTAGGGGCAGGCACCGTTGTCGGAGAAGAAGAGGATCAGCGTGTTGTCGAACTCGTCTCGCTCTTTCAGGTGCGTCACGAGCCTGCCGATGTTCTGGTCCAGCCGATCCACCATGGCGGCATACACCTCCATCATCGGTGCCAGAAACGCCTTTTCCCTGGCAGACAATTCATTCCACTTCTCGACGTTCGCGTCACGCTCACTTAATCGCCAGGTGTCGTCGATGATGCCCAGTTTCTTGAGACGTGCGTGGCGACGCTGGCGAATCACATCCCATCCCACGTTATACTTGCCCTTGTACTTGGCGATGTCCTCCGGCAGCGCGTGCAGAGGGAAGTGCGGCGCGTTATAGGCCAGGTAGAGAAAGAAGGGGCGGTCTTTGTCGGCGTCAAGGGCTTCATCGATGAATTCCGTAGCGTAATCGGTAAACGCGTTGGTGGAGTAGAAGTCCTTCGGGACCTTGTATTCCTCCTTGTCGAGTCGCATCAGGTTCGTGCCTGCCTGCCAGTCCATGCCGGTAAAGAAATTGATCGCACCACTCAAGAAACCGAAGTAGCGGTCAAACCCACGGACCGGCGGACTGCCAGCCAGGTGCCACTTGCCGCTCATCATCGTGGCGTATCCGGCGGGCTTGATCGCCTCGGCCAGGGTGATGTGGTTGGGTAACTTCAGGTTCTTCGACTGTTGGTGCCAAAGCCCGGTGAGGAGTGAGGCACGGGTCTCGGAGCATTTGGCGTTGTTGTGGAAGTTGGTGAACCGCAGGCCACCCGCTGCAAGCTTATCGAGGTTGGGCGTTGCGATCTCACTGCCGAAGCAACCGATGTCACTAAAGCCCATGTCATCGCTGACGATAATGATGATGTTCGGGCGCTCCGCCGCCTCTACTATCCCCGGAAACCCCACAAGCTCTGTCACACCCACTGCTATCAGCAGCATGGTCCACGTCATTGCATTTCGCATGTCAGACCTTCTCGTTGTCAATCTCAAGGCTGGAAATCAGAGTTGTTTGAATTAACAAACCTAAGAGGATTTGTGCAAACACACTCGGGCCAAGAACGGCTCGCATAGAGAATTAGTGTATCGTGTGTCTGTTGAACGCGAAACGTGCAACGAAGTGATACGCAAACTGCAGGTAAAGAGTCAGAAAGTGCGGCGTGGGAATCGCGTGTTATTTACTTGGCATCCTTTGCGCCCTGCGTCTTGCCTCCGCTTCTCGCCCAACGTCCCCAAACTCGGAGATATTCCGGAATGACAAGTTTGCCGTCGTCGTCCGAGTCCATCGCCTTGAAGACCGATTTTGCCAAGTCCTCATCTTTGAGTTTCCCACTGGCAACGAACTCCTTCTCTGTCAGGTTGTGATCATTGTTGGAGTCCATTACATCGAAAATCGCCTTGGCCTCATCAGTGATAATCCGATTGTCTATATACTCGTTCTTTGAGACGATTTCGTCGCCATTCGAGTCTGCTGCTCGAAAAATGCCCTGCCGTGCCTGACGAGTCAAGTAGCGTCCATCATCAACGAACTCCTTCTTGGAATGTTGCCCGTCCCCGTTGGCATCAATGAAACCGAAGATACGACGGTACATCACTAATTTGTTTTCAGTAACTCCATCTCGTCCCTTGGCACCGAGCAATGTGAGAATCTGCTGTGGTAAGTGACCATCGATCTGCGATGAGGATTGTTGATCGGCAGTCGCGATTGAGCCTTGCGTCACGAGGAGCATAACGATGAGAGTGTCACGTTTGGTCATAGCTTTTACTTACAGGGAGTTCGGTGTGCAGCGTATCGAATCCGTAAAATCTCTAGCAAGGAATCGTTCATTGAATTTATTACCAGCTTTGATTCTTCCGTAACCTCCCGATTGAACGGCTGCGCAGAAACATCGCGAACAACACAGCTTACGCGGCGCGGAGTGTTCGTGATTGCTGCGAGAAGTTGATCCAGTCGGAGACTTCGTCGAGATCAGGGGTTTTAGCGGAGCGAAGTAGCCGCTGTCCTTTGTTGGAATTCACAAACGGATTAACAATGGCAAATAGCGATGCTGGTGTTGCTATTGAAATTTTCTCAACTGTGCAAAGGTCGCACGCCACAAGCACCTGAGCATCGTGACCTCGCAGTTCTGGAATGCGGCAGACAAGGATCGCTTGTTGCTGCCATTCAGAAATGAGAGTCGCTGTCAGTCGACGGCTATTCAATTTATGGCTCATCGCATCGGCTTCACGATTCACAAAATCTGAGACGGTCATCACGCCGATTTTCTCGAAACGTTCTGCCGTCTTAGGACCAATGCTGGGTGCATCAACAAGAGGGCTGTCCATGTTGAGGAAGAATCGTAACTCTCGCTCCGTTTGAGTCGTTTCGACAACTGAATGGAGTTTGACAGTCTTGGCTGATTGATCTCCCTGCGCAAACGAACTGAAGTGCGATTGCCTTGTGCTTTGATGCTCTCTCGTTCGATTTCGCTCACCGGAAAGATGACTCGACGGTGTGCCGTGCGCACCATCCCGACGTCGACGATTCGTTGACCAGTCACGCGCTTGTCGATACGAGCGAGCGAGCTGACCATTTGAGATCCATCTTGCGAAATGCTGTCTCGATGGCCAATTCGACCGCTCACCCAACCAACTTAGAGAGTCGTGCTCCCTTTGATCAGAGAGGAACCGCGATGCTTTCGCGTACAAATCATCAACGTCTGCCTGAGCGAGTTCGCTGGGACTGAAGATGCCGCACTTCAGTAACAGTTGCGCGTCGCGTCCAGTCAAATCAGGGACGCAACATAGCAGACGAGACTCGGCTTGCCAGAGCCGCAATGTTGCCGCTGAAATTTGCAGGCTATCGAGCGGAATTTCTGTGTTTTCTGAATCGAGTTCAATGAGATCGGCGATCGTGCGGACACCAATCGATCCGATGCGCCGCGCCATCTGTTCTCCTAGAGAAGGAATGTGTCCCACTGAACTGTTCGTTTGCAACCAAAAGGGTTCATCCGGTTGAATGCGATCAAGTCGAACAGGCTCAACAGTTTCGTCTTGTGGCTCCGAAACTTCCGTTTGAGGAACTGTCAGCAGCCGATTTGTGAGAGTTTTCGATCTGTCTGACCCCGGCAAACTGCGAATCACGGTGCCTGTCGCCTCAAACAAATTCACGAGGTGTTCCTGACAGGTCATCAAAATCACCTGATGATGATCCGTACAAAAATCCACAAGCGTCTCGATGGCGGCTGACAATCGGCTTTCATCGCTATCGGCGAGAACCTCATCGAGAATCAGTGGCAACTCGACTCCGCGTCGCTGATATTCGCTCCACAACGCCAATCGAAAACTCAATGCTGCCTGTTCGAGTGTTCCGCGACTGAGTGCGTGCAATGGGAGTTCGGTTTCATTCTCACTCACAACCAGCAATTCTTCCAACTGGCTGTTGAAACGAAACGCTGTATAGCGACCACGTGTCATTTTATTCAGCAGTGTTGAAGCCTCCTCGATCACGGGAGAAACCGTTTCGACCTTTAATTTCTCCTGAGTCCGCTGGAGTACTGTTTGCAAAATTGCCAGCGATTGCCACTGCTCTCGTGAATCCGCGAGTTGCTGCTCAACGCAGACAAATTCTTGTCGCAATTTCTGAACAGTGGCATCTGCGGCAAACTGACGTGGCATTTGCTGCAACAACAGGAGTTGCGAACGGGTCTTGCAGAGTCTGTTGATCGTATCGAAGGATTGCTGTTGAAGCTCTTGCTTTCGCTCCGTCAAAGCAATTTGATTTTCTGGATCTTCTCTTCGAGCATTCGAAGTCCGTACAACTCGACTTGTCGTAACGACTTCACTTTCAACACTCTTGACCGTTGTTGGAACTGAAAGAGTGTTGAGGAAATGTGCGTGATGGCCACACTCGCAGTGTTCAAGTTCTGGAGATGTTCGGAACTGAATTTTTTCCTCTGGTGTTCGACCATGACAATGAATGAGGTCGTCGCGTCTGAGACGCAAACTTTGAATTTGTCGAGTCAGTTCAATTTCGCACCGGTCGATCTCATCCCTTTGAGTGTGAAAGACAATCTGTTCACTCGCTGATTGCTGACGACTCAATTCCTGACAGAGCAACGCAAGTTGTTGTTGAATGAACGTTAATGATGTCTCGATTTGACCTTGAATTTCGTGGCACATGGGCTGTGCGCGTGCAGCGTTCATTGAGGTGACAACGTTTGCGAGTCGTTGTGTTTGGCGTTCGATATCTATAATCGCGGTTCGTTGGCGTTTGAAGACCACATCCTGATCGGGTGATTCCGTTCCAGTCAGTTTGGTGGAAGACAATGTCAGTCGCAGACGCGAGCTGGCAAGATCTCGCAACACCTCCTGAGCGTGGGCAATTTGGCGGTCAATTTCTTCAACTTCTGAGACCCATTCAGAAGGTTGCGCTGGAGTCGTATGTTCGATTACGTGCTGTTCTTCAACGACTCGCTCGCTTCGCGACCAAAGACGATCATTAAGTTCGGTCAGATCAGATTGAACCAATTGCAACTCAGTCTGTAACCAATCGAGCTCGTTTCTCAAACGTTCCACATCCAACGTCACCTCCGTCACTTCGGTATGCCAATCGGAATCTCGCGACTGATGGTGTTTCAGCGTCTCTTCAATTTTCAATGAAATCGAACGCTGTTGCTGTTCGAGCGACTCGATGTTTTGCCTGGAAGGTTGAGGACCGAAGAGGTCTTTTCGCTCCAGTTCGACTGCATCGATACGCTCTGCAATCCAAGTTGCCTGTCGACGTTCGGTCCGCAGTTCGATTCCATCACGGAGCGCGCATTGCAGCATGTCATCAATCGAATGCGACTCGGGACCACTGACGAAAAAAACCGTCTCAATCAATTCACGGTCAAGACTTGCGAGTTGCCCCCTAATTTTAGCAGCCGCTTCAGCATCTCCGTGCGGAGACTTGATTGCGAGCGTGTCATCGTGTCCGGGACGGGCGTGACGAATGATTTCATAGCGTGTCGGGCCGATCGCGACTTCAACACCACCACCTGGATGACCTCCCTTAAGTGGAGGTAAAAGACGCCGTTGGCGGGCGTGGTCATAGTTAAAAAACAAACCTCTGAGAAATTCCAGTATGGTGGTTTTTCCAGAACCGTTGGTTCCGTGAAGCACATTCAACCCTGAAGAGAGTCGGTCGATTTCAAGATGTGACAGAACGCCAAAGCCATCGATTGAAATTTTCGTAAGTTGCATCGGATGTCTTCCCGAAATGGAAAATGTGTTTGCGATTTAAGAGGGGCTGATAAAAGGCAGTTATTCCGCAAGTAAGTTCGGAATGCGAAGAGCCGCTCGAGACTTCAGTCGCTGGAATGATTGCTGATTGATATTGAGCGCCTGTCGATCCAGGTCATCTGTCGCCTCACTCATGTTGAGCTCTGCGAGTTCATGAAAGGCGATCTGAATCGGCAGCGATTCATTGAGAAGTTGCTGCTTTAAGGTGCTGGCTTCGATTTCAACTCTGCACGGCCAAATCTTGAGCTGTTTCTCACGAACTCCATTCTGAATCGCTGAGAGCAATTCTCTCTGACTGGAAGGGTCGAAAGTGAGTGACGTCGACTCTGACAGTGAGGAGACTGACAGTGAGATTCCCAGTAGAGTCGGAACGGACGTGAGTCCTCGACGGCATTCGGAATCACAAAGCTCTTCAATCAATCGGTCGCGGAGATGCGAAATTGTTTCGTTCTGTTGGACATCAAAATGCCATGTTTCGCAGGCAACAGCTTCTGTACGAACAGGTGTCGACGAATAGCCCGTGACACCATCAAATTCGACCAGCGTTGCCTGAAACGGACCAGACTGAGAGAGCGAACTGGCCTGCAGAGCGTGAATCGGCACACGATCCAATTCATTGTTTGGAGGGGAGCCATAACTCACGTTCGTGATGCAACCGCCTCTCTCATGAAGTTGAACACTAAAACCTAAAGACTGTTGACGACCGGCGTTTTTCGATTCGCTACTTTGCTCTTCCTTGTGCCAGTCAAAAGAGAGCGGACGGCTCATGCGATCGACATCAATCTCCTTTGACTGATCACGATTAATGACACGCACATTTTCCGGGAGAGGAATCGTTGATGGCCAGCGAAAACTGTTTGTCGTTTCTACGCAAACGACAACAATTCGATGTTTTAAGAGTTGTGCAAACTGTTCCTGTAAGAACCAATATGAGCGAGGATCGTTCTCATGAGTGCAGAGTTTGCCAGCTAACAGAACCAGATCGACCCGTTCTGAAATAGCGGCTTCAAAGAGATTTCTTGCGGCCTGATATCTGGCGTCAATGAGACTGCATTGAAGCCCATTGAATTGAAAAATATGCGGAAGTTCCGAAGAGAACCCTCTTAACGGTTCATCCAAGCATAATTCTCCAGCCTGAAGAATGCGCAACGCGCCCCCCATGTTCATCGCCTCCTTGCAACTGAAATAGTCCGAAAAGGCTTCGAACTATTTCGCTTCAACTTTCTGGGTCCATCCATCTTGTTGAGAAAATATGAGCTTCATTCCGACAACGAATTGCTTCGCGACTCAAAAAAGCTCACTTTTCACTAAGAACAAATGGCACCAATCTATTGCGGGACGATTGGTGCCTCCCCCTTGGTTCTTGCATTGAATCAAGGGATTTATCAGGAAATTACCAGACCTTCCAAATCGCAGCAAGATGAGATCTCCCACGGTTTAGAATTCCAATTCGCTAGAGTACAGAGCGTCGCATCGACAGCGTCTGTGACCTAGAATGACCCGCCGAAGACTGCTGGCACATTGAATTTCGCAGAGATTATGACAGTCCCAGCGGTGAAGATCGACAGCTTCTTCGTAGTTTAATACTGTTGAGGCAAAAAGTGTCGTGACCGACACTGAGAGTAGCATAACACAGGATTGATTTGTTCATGGCCGTTCCCAAAGTATGTGTTCTCCGCGCTCCCGGAACAAATTGTGATCGCGAGACAGCATTTGCCTTCGATTCAGCAGGTGCCGAGGCGGAGCGCGTGCATCTCTTTCGAATTCTGGAACAACCAAGTCGACTCAACGATTTTCAGGTTCTCTGCATTCCAGGCGGGTTCAGCTACGGCGATGACGTTGGTGCTGGCGTCGTTTTCGCCAGTCAACTCAAGACTCAACTTGCTGAAATCATTGGCGAGTTTCTCAACAGAGAAACCCTCGTCCTGGGGATTTGCAATGGGTTTCAGGTGTTACTGAAGTCAGGAATTCTACCTGGTGGGGCTGAATCGTGGTCGTCATCTACGACAACTGAGCAACCGGCGACTCTCACATGGAATGCCAATGGGAGATACACAGACCTGTGGGTCAACTTGAAAATCTGCTCTGACAAGAATGTTTTCCTGCGTGGAATTGAAACGCTCGAATCGCCAATAGCACATGCCGAAGGCCGTTTAGTGGTCGAAGATGATTCCGTCCTCACGAACTGGGAATCCGCCGGTCAAATTGCATTGAAATACTGCGATGCCGAAGGAAGTACGGGAAATACTCTTCTCCCATATCCGGAGAATCCGAACGGTTCGGCCCAAAACATTTGTGGTCTAGGCGATCCAACCGGTCGCGTTTTGGGGTTAATGCCTCATCCCGAGCGATTTCTCTTTGCGACACAGCACCCACAATGGACTCGAAAGAATCTTCAAGGAGATGGAGCTGGAATGCAGATTTTTAGAAACGCAGTCGATTTTTTTGCCTAAACTCGCAAGACACCCAACCTGCAGGATGTGACCACAAATTTGAAAGTAAAAACCTTTTGCGAAAAGGTTGGAACGGGCAATTTCCTCGCCAGTTCATACTCTTCCGGGCCATTACTTTACCTAGAGTCGCAATTCTCCCGGGATTTCCAAATCGGATTCTTCGCTAAATCGGCGCAATTCCGGACGATGATGCCAACTCCTGCAAGACCTTCGGAAAGTTCACCTAGGGAAAGAGACGATCTCCTTTTGTGAGGTTTCGGTTCTGCATAACGGGTAGCAGGCACAAACTTCCATTTAATTCGACGAGCTTTTCTGCACATTGAGTTGGCGTTTTTCAATGACCATCACCGGTCATTGCCGCAGAGTAAGCAACATTGGTGAATGTCGGAGGACTGCGGTGAGTCACGGCCCAGATGCATCTGCGAAAGCACGGAAAGGCTTCTTTCAGAAACGAGACCCTTGGGGACATGGAGTCGCCCTGTGGGTGCTGGCCCTCATTCTGTTTCTTGCGCCATTGGCAGTCTCTTCATTGCGCCATGTCCGGCTCGATAATGACGTTGAAAACTGGTTGCCCGAAAACGACCCGAGCGCACAAGAGTACCTGTGGTGTCGTGATCATTTCCCAGAGGAAGACAAAGTCATCCTCACTTGGGACGGGAGCACTCCGAGTGATCTCAGGCTCCCAATTCTTGTTGGCCAGTTGAGCGGAAAAATCGACGAAGACGGGCAACGCCGTGGCGGAATTCCCTACGTGAAATCAGTAATGCACGCGGGAGATGTCATTAAAAAAATGATTGAATTCGGCGTTGAAGAAGAGGAAGCGATTCGTAGAGTTGAGGGAACCTTCATCGGTCGCGGGCGTATCAAAGTCAGGCTGACCAATGCCGGGCGGAGTGAAAGAGAAAAAACAATCCGCACGCTGCTGGAACAAACCCAAAGTCGTTTTGGCATCGAGCTGTCGGTGTACGAGCCGGTCACCCACTGGGAGCCCACAGAATTTGAAGAAGAGAAATTCGATGAACTGTACGAGAAGTATCTTCTTGATTCAGAGAGTGAGACCGAACTGCCAGTCATTGACTTCGGAGCCCACGACTTTCAGTTGAGTTGGATCGGAATTTCCAATGACGAAGAAATTCGACAGGCAGTGATCGAGTCGATGAAAACTTTGACATCGTTTGCAACTGCCAAAGAACCAGAAGGGCGTCAACTGATTGACGACTGTTATACGACAGTCGGTTCACCAATTGCCGTAGTCGTGACACTCTCCGAGGCAGGTACAGCAAAGAAACCTGCGGCAATCGCTGCGATTCGACAAGCTGCGCTCGACTCATTTATCCCTGATGATAGTTTGATTGTCGGTGGACGTGTTGTTGCGGCAGTTGAACTCAACAGCGGTGTGATTCGAGCTGCCTGGAACCCATCTTCTACGAGTCTGATCGGGAAATCGGTGATCGGACTTTCCGGTCTCGTGGGCATTATCTTCGCACTGATATCACTTCGCAGCTTCCGCCTGGGAGTTCTTGTGATCGGCGTCTCTTACTATGCGGCCTTACTCGGGATGTCGATGATTCCACTTTCTGGTGGGTCGATGAACATGGTCCTCGTGGTTTTGCCAACATTGTTGATGGTGCTCGCGTTATCGGGGGCGATTCATGTCGCGAATTATTGGAAGCACGCCGCTTGGGAAAACCCCAATACCGCAGTTGCAGAAGCAACAAAGATGGCAACCCAACCTTGCCTGATGGCGGCTTTCACGACATCACTGGGCCTGATTTCACTGGTGAAAAGTGATCTGGCACCTGTCCGGGAATTTGGAATTTACGCGGCGATCGGGTGCCTGATTTCCGTGATGATGGTTCTGTACGGTTTGCCAGCATTGCTGCAAATGGTTCCGCTGCGACGTGCGTCACCGGAAGAAGTGAACCCGCGACGTTGGGCTTTTTTCAGTGATGTTGTCTGCCACCGCTGGTTATCGATCAGTCTCCTCACAATCCTGGTGGCAATCGGTTGCACTGCAGGGCTCGTTCATTTTGATGTCGAGACCAAAGTCATCCGGTATTTCCCGGAATCTTCACCGGTTGTCAAAGATTATCAGGCAATTGAGGACAACCTTGCCGGGATCAGTCCCATCGAAATTTTGGTCCGGTTCAGCGAACAGAGTCGAGAAGAGTTACGGTTTATTGAACGCATGGAACTTGTTCGAAAAGTCGAAGAGGAAATCCGCAACCACCCGGAAGTCAGCGGAGCGGTTTCTCTCGCGACATTTATGCCTGAACGTCAAATCCCTGGCGACAATGTCAGTACACGAAAGAAAATCTTCTTCAACCGTCGTTCGAATGAAACAGAACGGAGAATCAAAGAGGAGTTCGTTGCTGAAACGAGCGATTTCATCGTGATGAACCGATTCCCGGAACCGAATGGTGACGAACTCTGGCGAATTAATGCTCAAGCTGCTGTTTTAAGCGACGCTGACTACACATCCTTAACAACAGAACTGAGTGAAGGGGTCGGCAAAATCACACGATTCCATGCTGGAGTAGATCACGTTGTCACTGGGACTGTGCCATTGTTTTTGCGAACGCAGCGAGCCGTCCTCGATAGCTTAGTCTGGAGTTCATTGATCGCCTTCTGCTTGATTGCTGCAGTGATGATTTGGGTGTTGAAAGATCCGCTTGCGGGTCTGCTCAGCATGATCCCGAACTTGCTGCCGGTCGTTGCGGTCTTCGGTCTAGTCTCCTGGTTCGGGCAAAAGATCGATATCGGAACAATGGTCACGGCATCTGTTGCGATGGGCATCGCTGTCGATGGCACTTTGCATTTGCTGACGTGGTTCCGAAACGGCCTACGGAAAGGAATGTCCCGCCAAGTTTCAATTAAGCAGGCACTCCTGCACTGTGGGCCTGCAATGTGGCAAACGAGCGCTGCTGTCGGGATAGGCTTACTCGTCCTTTTCCCAGCAGAACTGCTTCTCATCAGTCGGTTTGGCTGGTTGATGGCATTGTTGATTGGAGCCGCGTTTATCGGCGACATGGTTCTTTTGCCCTGCATGCTCGTCGGTCCGTTAGGAATTTTGATCGAACGTCGTCTCTACTTAAATGGCGAAGTGGTCAAACCCGAGGAAGCTGAAGCAGACGTTCCATTGACCGAAACAAAGATCCCTGCCCCACACATCCCGCTACATGCGTCTGGGCGGCAACGATCAAAGACTGTCCGGTAGTCGAT
>DAOUPA010000245.1 GCA_030626405.1 Planctomicrobium sp. | reverse complement strand
GCGAGTTGCCAACCATTCTTGCGTTCAACACGGCTGATCAAACCTCGCAGGTAACGCGTGGAATGAGCACGCAAATCCTTCCGCGAAAAACGTGGTGCAATCCTCGCAGCCGCCACGTCAATTTCTTCAATCCACTTGTTCACTTCCAACTCAGTCGGCATCCTTGCCCTCCTGCCATGTTCCAACGGAAAGATAGACTTTCAGGCAAAATAAGGGAAGTGCAACTGTAGTACTAGAGCCACCAGATCCGCGGTCGTTTCCCAAATTTCGAACGCACTGTCTACGTCTGCAATCGTATTCTGCGGTGTAAAGCTAACTTTTCCCTTGACCTTCTCACCGCCATGACAACGCACGCAGTGCTTTAGTAGCAGCGGTTGAATGTCCGCCAGTGGTCCAGCATCCTGCAACGCCGAAGACGACACCAACACAAAAAACAGAACGAGCTAAACGTGGCTTCGAATGTGATTCAACCAATCTAAAGTGAGGCAGGTCTCTTGACGGACAATACCGTCGCCTCCATGCCAACCCATCAACGTATGGAGCAATCGAGTGATATCTACCGTTAACTATCATCCTAAGAACAAGTTATACACACTACACATTGATGAGCGCCAGGACCGAATCAAGCGATCTTTGCACAACCGCATTCGGGGTACGCCACCGATGCACATCATCCAGATGTTTTTTTGCCATCAACGTGACCAACTATTTGGAGTTGCACTCAATTACAATCTCTGCGTGAAAAATCAGTCCCCAGTCACGATGACGTAAGTAGCTGCGAAGTGCGTCGAGTAAATTTGCTTTCACGTGATGCGTCTGTTGTTTACCGTTCAGCGTAATCTGTACTGGCTCGGAAAAATCGGTCATTGACGGGTGTAACCAAACCGAGAATCTCGTTACGTTTTCCGTACGAATTGTGATTTGATTGTCAGTGTGGAGTTTTGCATCCACTAAACCTGCTCGAACCATTTTTGTACCGAGTTGGATTTTTTGTGATGCAAAAGTCTCTTTCGTTTCGTTCCACGCGGGGTACGGTCCATCCAGTTGCACGGAATCAAAGGCGATTGCTTCGTCTCCAGTCTTATGAATTGAAATCCATCGACAATGCGGTGCCGGTCTGTCAGTTGTTGACTTCCATCCACGGGGAGAGACTGCCA
This sequence comes from Planctomicrobium sp., assembly GCA_030626405.1. GTDB lineage: Bacteria > Planctomycetota > Planctomycetia > Planctomycetales > Planctomycetaceae > Thalassoglobus. Next base: position 8,953 of record DAOUPA010000245.1, on the reverse strand, counting down.
CAACTTGCCTTGCGTACGGTTCGCGCTGTTTGTTTTTCATCCAGCCAGGAAGTTGAGACCACGCCTTTGCCGCATCTCGAATGGAATGCCCGCCGTTGTCTTCAATGTAGACGTTCTCACTGGACAGTTCGTGAAGTTTTTTATGTGCCGCTTGAGCGTAGAAGACGTCTGTGTACCGCGGTCGCGAGCGAACGCCTTCGGTTCCTGGCGCGACTGCATCGGACCGACCATGCCGAATGAAGACTGGCAGCCCAGTCCATGCCTGCCAGTGAGTCGTCTTCCATGCTCCAGAAAAAATCACTCCTCCAGCCAGCCGGTCACTCAGGCGCTGGCACAAATGAAACGCACCGAATCCGCCCATGGAATAACCTCCAAGGAAAACACGGTCACCATCGATGTTGAAACGATGATGGCATTCCTGAATTACGGCATCGATATACTTGTCGGCTTCCGGCACATTCCAGCGAGCTCCAGTCTTCTCGTTCCACGGTGCCGAAGGGGCCACAATAATGAACTGCGAGTGCTTGAAATAAGGTTGAAGACCGTAACTTTCTGCGTCGTTATCTGGATGCGTGACAACGTGCCGAGGAAAATTTCGCGACGTCTTTCCACCACCTCCGTGCATGAAGATCAGAAGACCGATTTGTTGCGAGGGCGTGTAGCCTTCCGGAACGTAAAAATGCAATAAATCTTCTGAGTAAGTTTGCCGCAAAGCCGAACTTTGAAATTGTTGATCAGTCAAAACTCCCGACATCTCCTGACGGTCAGAATCTACGGGGACGGACAATTTGGTGATGACACTTCCAATATCACCACGATGGCATTTGATGCGAGCCTCCAGTCTCGAACGCTCGTCGACACTTGCATTCAGGTACTGACGGCAAATCGTGACGATGTCGTCCTCGGCTCGAAGCCCAGTAATCGAGATCAGACACAATGGCGCTATTACAATGAGATATAATGACAATCTGGTTGGCAACATCGGTATGCCTCTCAGGGACTTGGGAGGTGAGTCGGTCCCCCTGGCGGTGAGTTCGGAATCACGATCATTTCGCTCGCGCTATAATTTTGAACAACTCCACCCAGATCTTCGACCAGTGGGGGGCGATTTCAATCCAAAATTTATTGCAGGACTACGCTGGAATATGGAAAGTAGAAACGTGTAGCGAACTGGCGTGAACGCAACTGAATTCTACTGAGTTGCCATGAATTTAAAGGATGCTGATTTTGCGATGAATTCCGCAGTATGTGCTACTTATGAGGCATACTTGACGCTTACATCAAACTTATCATCAATGAAACTGAACTGCTACCGGCTTTAGTCGGTAGCAGTTCAGTTTACCCGGTTACTCAGGTTTGCCGATCGTGTTTTTAAAGAACGCAAGCGCTGCATTAATTGCGTACTCATGGCGACCGGGTGGTTCACTGAACTCAGGGGCTGCGCCGCCTGCTTTCAGGTACAGCGGTGTGATCAGGTTCACGCACCGTTTTGCTTCAGGTGGTCCGAACCCGTCTGCAACAGCATTCGAAAAATGAATCGGTCGAGGAGCGACCAGCAGGGCCATTTCGGGCAGATCGTATTGCGGCAAAAGGCCTGGGATGGCACCGCAAGAGCAATGACGGTTTCGGTCACGAATGAACGAGACTCGCATGCTACCAAAAATTCCCTGAACGGACGTGGCCGCGACACGGGGATCGAATGAGGCAGCTGAGAGTGCCAGCAGTCCACCCGTTGACACGCCTGTCACGCCCACTCGTTTTGCGTCGACTTGTTTCTCAGTGAAAACATAATCGAGCAGAATCTGCTGATGTGCGAACAGCAGACTGTACCAGCTGTATCCGTCCAGCCGCAACAGTCGATCCAGTTCGTGGTGCGTGTCATGCCCCGGCTCCATGCCTACGTTCTCCATCGCAAACACCAGATATCCGTGTTCGGCGAATACCTCAGCACAGGCGTGTTGGTAGCTATCCCGATCCTCAAGTATTTGCTCGACTTTGCCATGCCCCATGAAACAAACAACGGTTGGCAATCTCTTGGATGTTGTTGACTTAGAGGTGAGACGGAAGAAGCGGAAGAGTTTCCGTCCGTCGTTGCTCACTTCAAACTCTTGTTGCAAGAACTTTCCACGGTCGACATCATCACCCACTTCGGAGATCTTCGTTTCTCCTTCATATGGAAAAACAAGTTGCTGACGGAAATCTCGGCGTTGCTGATCTTGCCATGCGGCCCATTGCTCAGCATTCTTGTATTGAGGTGCCGCAAGCGGTCGGTCGCGTGTGGCCCATTGTTCGTACGAGAAAGAGGGCGCGATCTCAATCGGTCCAGATGTTCCTGGCTTGAATCCGGAAATTTTCTCCGCCGACTTGAGATCCATAACCGCCAGGCACAACCACCATGCCGGCAATCCGGATAATTCCTGACCTGCCTCGTATTCACAGTAATAGATCGATGCGAAATGTGGCTGATCACCGATGTTCGTATTGCTCGTGCCTCGGTATGCTTTTTTGCGAAGCAATCGCCAGCCATTATCGAGTGGTGTTCGACCAGAGGGGAACGACCATGCGCCTGTGTCGTTGTACTCCATTGCGGCAAATATTACGCCTGACTTTTTGAACTTGAGGACGACGCGATCACCACTGCCGCCATCGAAAACAATGGTCGGCTGACCTTCAAATTCCTTGGGCAACTCCAGCATCTTGTAGTCGCGGTTCAAAAAAGATTGTGATCCAGTCCGGCTGATCCAAGGGACCGTCGTCGTGTCACCCTTCGATGCAACCAATTCATGAAGCAGTTGGAACGACTCTTTGCTTCGTTTCAGTTCGTCCAGCGTGGCAACTAACGCCGCTGGATGATCTGCCGAAAGCGAATCTGGCTTGTGTTTCAGTAATGACAGAACTTCCTGCGGCTTACCCGTCTCACCATTCAGGTGCAATTTCACGCCGAGGAGACGGACTCGCAGGACGAGTGAATCGTCGGAGAGCCATTTGGGCCACAGGCGAATCATCTCGACACCCACTTTTGCAAACGCATCGATCTGCTTCGGGTCAGGAATGAGGCCAAGCTGCCGCGACATCGGCAGCAGCTTGCGGAACTGCCGCGCCTGTTCAACGCTGCGCACGCCGATTATCACTCTCCCTGCGTCACCATGATTGCGAACTTCCTGCGCGACTGCTTCGGCGTAGGTCTCGCCCTGTTCCTTGAGGTCGAGAAGCACATCGATCTTGCCGTGGCAAAGTTCGAGTACCTCAATCAACGTCGGAATGCGCTCACCCTTGTACTTTGCATCGAACCACGATCCGGCGTCAAGTTTCTTGAGTTCGCCCAGCGACATAAGTGCTGCCGATCCTTTTCCGTTAGTCGTCCGATCAAGTGTCGCATCGTGCATCAGAAACAGCTTGCCATCGCGACTGGTTCGAATATCGATCTCTACCGCCGTAGCTCCAACCTCAATGGCCCTTCGAAACGCCGACATTGTGCATTCAGGGCGTTCTGCACTTGCTCCTCGATGAGCGACAATTTGAACAAACGTGTTGGCCGCGCTAGCTGTGTCGGCGGAAACTGTTGATACAGAAAGTAAGTGCAGGCAAGCCACAAGGGATGCAAAAATGCAAAAGGTGATCAGTCTCATTAAGGCAACCGTTTTCAAAAGGGATGTTCCGTGAAGGATTGTCGTTGTCATGTGACGAAGTTGCAAGAAACTTGCCCGTAGTCCCAAGTGTATTGGAACTGAATTGCTGTTGTGGTGTTCACTTGCCACAATGCGTGGGAAATCATTCTTCACTCTTTTCTCTGAACGGTTAATTATGGATGTTAAACAATTGCGGCTGACTTCGCGCAGTGTCGTGCGTGGTTGTTTTGTTGCAATAACTCTTGCTACTTTCCTCCTTCCGACTGTTGCAAATGCTGATGATTGGCCACATTGGATGGGGCCGCAGCAGGACAACGTTTGGCACGAAACCGGCATTCTCGATTCGTTTCCAGAATCAGGACCAAAGGTTCTTTGGCGGACGCCGGTTGCTGGAGGGTACTCCGGACCGAGCGTTGCTGGCGGAAGAGTTGTACTCACTGATTACGTGACTTCCGACAACGTGAAGGTTGACAATTTTCAGCGTGAGGAATTCAGTGGTAGCGAACGCGTTTTGTGTTTGAACGCCGAGACTGGCGATTTGCTTTGGAAGCATGAATACCCGGTTAAGTACACGGTTTCGTATCCATCTGGACCTCGTTGCACGCCTGTCATCGATGGTGATCGCGTTTACACTCTGGGAACCGAAGGCCATCTCTTTTGCTTCGATCTGGAGAAGGGAGATATCATCTGGTCAAAATCTCTCACTCAGGAATACAAGACGAAGACGGCATTGTGGGGATATGCAAGCCATCCGCTCATTGATGGCGAGAAACTGATTTGCATTGTCGGTGGGAAAGGAAGCCATGCTGTTGCTTTTAACAAACAGACGGGAGAGGAAATTTGGAAGTCTCGCTCAGCTCCTGAGCAAGGATACTCGCCGCCCAAAATTTTCAACATCGCTGGCATGCGGCAGTTGATTCTTTTTCGCCCAAGTGCGGTGAGTGCGGTCAATCCTGAAGATGGAATCCCGATCTGGTCCGTTCCGTACGAGGCGTCAAACGGGTCAGTAATTATGACTCCGATTCAGTATGGTAACTTCATCTACGCAGCCGGGTACTCGAACAAAAATATGTTGATTCGAGTGGCAAAGGATGGAAAGAGCGCCAAACCCGTCTGGAAAAACCTGCGGAAGCAGGCGATTTCTCCGGTGAACGTCCAACCGTTTCGTATTGACGATGCCATCTACGGCATCGACCAGAATGGACTGCTCTACTGCATGGACATTAAGAGCGGCGAGCGACTTTGGCAATCCGGGAAGCCGTTCAATTCCGAGCGTCCGGTTGGTTCCGGAACTGCGTTTATTGTCAAACAGGGCGAGCGATTCTGGCTCTTCAACGAACTGGGTGAGCTGATCATCGCGAAGCTTTCCAAGGATGGATACGAAGAACTCGACCGCACGAAAGTGATCAAACAAACAAACTCAGCGATGGGGCGAGAAGTCGTCTGGAGTATGCCAGCGTTCGCCAACAAGCGAGCCTATATTCGCAATGACGAAGAGTGCATCTGCGTCGACCTCGCAAAGTGATGGACGAGCTTTTATCCAGTTTCGTTCCATTTGCCTCAAGTCAATTTTCATGGTGACGTTCTCTATGAGTAATCGAAATTTATTCCAAGCAGCGGTCCTGCTTTGCTTCTTGACTTGTCCGATGATCCGCGCAGCGGAAACGCCGAATGTTGTGTACATCATGGCGGACGAACTAGGGTACTACGAACTTGGTTGCATGGGCAGCAAGCTGATTCAAACGCCGAATATCGACCGCATGGCGGCTGAGGGGATTAAGTTTTCGCAGGCGATGGCTGGCTCGTCGGTCTGTGCTCCGACACGGTGTTGCCTGATGACGGGCAAGCACGCCGGGCATACGTCGGTTCGAGTGAATGGTGGCGGTACGCCGCTACGTGCGGATGAGGTGACGATTGCTTCGCTTCTCAAAAGTAAAGGATACGCAACCGGTGGCTTCGGGAAATGGGGCTGCGGGGGAAGAGGTTCAACTGGGGTGCCTGAGGATCACGGCTTTGACGTTTTTCTCGGCTACTACGATCAAGTTCACGCTCACAGTTACTACCCACCGTACATTGTTCGAAACAGCAATGAAGTTCCGCTTAAGAACAACCACGGTCTCAGCGACGGGGAAACGTATTCGCATTATGTGATCATGAACGAAGGTCTGGACTTCATCCGTAAAAACAAAGAGAAGCCCTTCTTCGCCTACTTCCCGATCACTCCGCCGCATGGGATCTTTGATATTCCCGATGACGATCCTGCCTGGCAACTTTACAAAGACAAGGACTGGCCTGAACAAGCGCGACGCTACGCAGCGATGGTCACCATGGTTGACCGAAACGTTGGCGAAGTTCTCTCGTTGCTCAAAGAATCAGGCTTGGAAGAAAACACGCTCGTCTTCTTTTGTGGAGACAATGGCGGCAACGATTACTTCAAGGACAAAGAACACCCGCGAGGGTTCTTCGGAGCGAATGTGGATCCGGAAACCGGCGAGGAGTTTCGAGGAACGAAAGGAACGCTCTACGAAGGTGGGCTGCGAATCCCAATGATCGCCCGCTGGCCGGGTAAGATCCAGCCTCAGCGGACGAGTGACCTGCTGTGGTATTTTCCAGATGTTCTGCCCACGATTTGTGAATTAACCGGCATCGTTCCCCCGGACGATATCGATGGCATCTCCGTGCTACCGGAACTGCTGGGTAAGAAGCAACAGACGCATGAGTTTCTCTACTGGGAAATCGGTGGCAAGACTGCCGTTCGTTTGAATGACTGGAAAGCGGTTCGTCCCCGCCCCAGCGCACCTTGGGAACTGTACGATCTCAGCAAGGACATCAGCGAATCGAATGATGTGGCGAAAACGAACGGAGAGGTGATGCAAAAGATTGAGGACATCGTCAAAGCTTCTCATGAAGATGCGATAGAGGGAACGTTTCATAATAGAGAGATTCACGAAAAGGATCGACGGGCAAAATTCGGTGGAAAGGCTCCTCCAAAAAGAGGTGGTAAGAAAGCCGCGAACTCGCTCGACCGAAAAGGATTGATTGACCGAAAAAACATGAAGATCGTTCGGTTCAGTAGTCAGTCGGAAGGGAATCGCAAGCTGGCGACGAACGCGATCGATGGAGACGCAACGACGATTTGGCACACCAGTTTTCAAGGGAAACCAGTCTCGCAGCCGCACGAAATCGTTATCGATCTTGGCAAGAAATCCCAGGTCGAAGGCATCCGCTATTTGAGTCGGCAAGATGGCGGCTGGAATGGAGCGATTGGTCAGTTCCAACTGTTCATCTCAGACAGTCCAGACGACTTCACAGATCCCGTTCATGAAGGTAAGTTCAAAAAAACAAGGACTTCGCAGGAGAATCACTTTCCTACGACTTCGGGACGCTACGTCTTGCTGAAAATCCTTTCCGAAGTCAACGACGGCCCATGGGCCTCGATTGCCGAGATCGGTTTTATTGGTAAGTGAAATCTGGTGTCACGACAACTCGATTCACAGCATGTAAATTATTGAAAGAGAGCATATGAATCTTCGATTACTGGCAGCCCTTATTTGTTTCACGATCATTCCCGTTTCGATCATAGCCGCAGAACCGGTTCCGATTATTTTTGACACTGACATCGGCAACGATGTCGATGATGTTCTGGCACTCGGAATGATTCACGCATTGCAGTCGCGCGGTGAGTGTGAATTGCTGGCGGTGACGATTACCAAAGACCATGAATTGGCAGCTTCCCTGACCGATGCTGTGAATACGTTTTACGGTCGCGGAAAGATTCCTATCGGCGTTTGCCGCAGCGGTGTGACACCAGCTCAGGGGAAATTCATTGGCTTGGGAAACAAACGCGATGACGGAAAACTTCGCTATCCGCACGATCTCCTCTCAGGCAAAGATGCGCCAGACGCCGTTGATGTACTCCGACAGACGCTGGCGAATGCGAAAGACGGTACAGTCGTCTTTGCACAGGTTGGCTTCTCAACGAATCTTGCGGATTTGCTGGATTCGAAACCGGACAAGCATAGTCCGCTGAGCGGGGTTGATCTTGTCAAGAAGAAGGCGCGGCTGCTTTCGATCATGGCAGGAGCATTCACTCAAATCCCTGGCAAAGACGGGCTGTACGACCACAAAGAATACAACGTTGTGAAGGACATTCCTTCGTCGAAGAAACTGGCGACACATTGGCCGACGCCTATCGTCTGGAGCGGTTTTGAAATTGGATTATCACTGCCGTATCCGCACGAAAGCATCCTGAACGACTATCAGTACGTGGAGCATCACCCGCTTTCGGAATCCTATATTGTTTACATCCCTCCGCCGCACAATCGCCCGACTTGGGATCTCACCAGCGTACTACATGGAGTTCGTCCGGCACACAAATATTTCAGCATTTCGAAGCCGGGACGAGTCACCGTTGCCGACAATGGATTGACAACATTTGAAGAGTCCGCTGACGGTCCGCATCGGTATTTGATTCTTGAGGATACGCAAAAGTTGAGAGTTCTGGAAGCACTGCAGATTCTTTCTAGCCAGCCGCCCGCACGATGATGTGCGGGGCGAAACGGATTCACTTCTAGTTGCCGCTCATTGTAAGAATGAAACAAAACCAACTTCCGAAAATCGCTGTGCTAGGTTCCATTAACATGGACCTTGTGATTCGCTGCGCTCATTTGCCACAACCGGGTGAGACTCTGCTCGCGGAGTCGTCCACGGAAATTTGCGGTGGGAAAGGAGCGAATCAGGCGGTCGCTGCTGCACGGGCAGGTGGGGAAGTTTCGATGGTTGGTCGTGTCGGAGACGATGCGTTCGCGGACCGGTTGGTAAGCAATCTCGTTCGGGAAGGCATCGACTGCTCTCATGTTCACAAAACTGGAGACTGTGCCAGCGGACTTGCGACGGTCTTCGTTGAAGAGACTGGCGAAAACTCCATTGTTGTCGTGCCGGGTGCGAATGGTCGTGTCAGTCGAGAAGATGTGGACGCTGCAGCTTCACTCATTACAGACAGCGACATCCTGTTGGTTCAGCTTGAAGTTCCGGTCGATACAGTTCTTGCTGCTATGGAAGTGGCACGTTCATCAGGAGTGAAAATCATTCTGGACCCGGCGCCCGCTCCTCAAGAGTGTTCCGACGAATTGCTAAATGTCGATCTGGTATGCCCGAATGAGTCAGAAGCGACTGCGATCCTCGGAACGCCAGTTCATTCTGTCGAAGACGCCGAAAGGGCTGCGCGAGAACTTCACCAACGTGGAGCCAAAAACGTGGCGATCACGTTGGGAGCAGAAGGAACGTTATACTGGGATGGAACGAACTCCAACCTCGTCGCACCG
>DAOUPA010000116.1 GCA_030626405.1 Planctomicrobium sp. | reverse complement strand
GCACACTTGCGCCATCGTCTGAATTCGATCCTCCGGTCGCTTCGCGACCATCTCTTGAAAGATAGCGTTCAGTTGCGGTGTCGCCTCATTCACATAAGTCGTCAGCGACGGAATCGCCGACTCTCGATGAGCAAGAATCCGCTTGATGGCTGTATTCCCGCCATAAGTCGGTTGCCCAGTCAACAGGTAAAACAGGGAACAGCCGAGGCTGTAAATATCAGCGCGAGCATCTGCTTGATGTGTATCTTCGGCTTGCTCAGGGGCCATGTAATCGATGGTCCCCATTACAGCTCCGGTTGCCGTGAGTTCAGAAGACTTCTCGTCGAGTCCCTCGAATCTTGCGAGCCCCATGTCGAGAACTTTTACGGTTCCGGATCGATCCAGCAGCAAGTTGGAAGGTTTGATATCGCGATGAATCACACCTTGCTCGTGCGCGTATTGAAGTCCTGTTGCTGCCTGACGAATGCAGTCGATGGCTTTGCTGACCGACAATGTTCCCTGACGCTTGACCAGCGCCGAGAGATCTTCCCCATCGACAAATTGCATCACAAGATAATGAACCGTCCCATCGTTTGCGGCGTCGAAGGCGGTCACGATATTCGGATGGTCAAGGCACGCAGCGACTTGAACTTCTCTACGAAATCTTGCAACGAGTGTTGATGATTTCGAAATCTCTGGAGAGAGAGTTTTCAGCGCGACGATACGTTTCATCACTTGATGTTCCGCTTTGAACACCATCCCCATGCCGCCCTGACCCAACTTGTCGAGTAAAACATAATTCCCCAGAACCAGCGATTTGCTCCGCCCCCGGTAAACTTGCTTCGCTTGCCAGGCCGTTAATACTCCATCACGAACGAGTCGCTTCGCGAATGCTTCCCCATCGGCAGGTTGGTCCACTCCAGAGAGTGAAGACAGAAGTCCGTCGACATCGCCTTCAGTCATTAAACTGGAAGCGACCAATCGCGTGCGAAATTGATCAAGTGATAATGGCATCTTCTGCAAACAACACTGCCATCGAATCGGCGAAGGGAGCAACGAGAAAGGAAAACTCTACCATGATATGAACACGTGTGCAGAATAATGGCTGGCGTTGGGCAAAGAAACCGTTCGCCTCCCGATTTGGCTGATGGATGTTTTGTGTGAATTCTGTCTCGAAGGGAAGCCAGCTTTTTAGGCGAGTGTCTGATGTTTTGTCTCTCTGAATCTGCGTCTCTCTGCGAAATCTGCGGATAGTGATTGTCGCCGCAGGTGACGCCGCATTACGTCTGATATTCAATCGGATCAACCAAACCAGCTTCTTCAAACCCGCGTTGCCGTAGCTGGCAGGAGTCGCAGTGACCGCAAGAGATTCCTTCTGGATTTGGATCGTAGCAACTGTGCGTCAAGCCGTAGTCGACGCCGAGTGATGTTCCGATCTTGATGATTTCCGCCTTTGTAAGATCGATCAGTGGTGCGCGGACCTGGAATTGTTGTTCGCCGGCAACGCCTGCTTTCGTGGCGAGGTTCGCGAGCTTTGCGAATTGCTCGATGAACTCCGGTCGGCAGTCAGGGTAGCCGCTGTAGTCGACCGCATTCACTCCGATGAAGAGATCAAATGCGCCGAGGACTTCCGCCCAGCCAAGTGCGATGGAAAGAAATACCGTATTCCGAGCCGGGACATAAGTGATCGGAATGCCGGTCGACATTGTTTCTTCGTCACGATCTTTTGGGACATCGATCTCTGCGGTCAGTGCCGAACCACCAATTTTTCGCAGATCGATCTTGATCGTCACATGCTCTTCAACACCGGATGCCTGACAGAGTTTTTCTGAGACTTCCAATTCGAAACGGTGCCGTTGCCCGTAGTCGAATGAAAGCGCATAACAGGCGTAGCCTTCGCTTTTCGCAATCGCAAGCGTCGTCGCTGAATCAAGACCACCACTGAGGAGGACAACGGTACGTTTTTTTTGAGACATGATTTTCGTAGTTCGGTATAAAATGAACCACGGAGGCGTGGAGGCACAGAGAAGGGAAAAACGTTGAGGGTTGAGCGTTTTTCGTTAAGTTTTCAGTAGCGGGATTAACAAGTCTACGATCTGACCTTCGGCCTTCTTCTCCGTGTCTCTGTGCCTCCGTGGTGAAATGAATTTCTAAGACGTCGCTGGGTGGGAACCAACTGACTTGAGTTGGATGCGATACAATCCTTTGCCAGCGGTGATGTATAGCGTGCTTTTTTCCTTGCCGATGCCGAAGCAGCAGTTCGTCGGCAGGTCAGGGGTCGGAATGTAAGCTTTCTCTTTGCCGCTCGGATCGAAGACCACAATTCCGAACCGGTCGGCACTGCGAACGGCGGCATAGATGTTTCCATTTGTATCAACGGTCATACCATCCACTCCAAGCTGATCACCAAAATCATGCAGGATGCGGCGTTTGCCGAGCGTTCCATTTTTCTTGATCGGAAACGCGTTGAGAGTCATTCGCTTCTTGAGACCAGGATCGTTTGCTTTCGAGATATCTGTCGTACCGTTGTTCGTTTCCGCGACGTACAGAGTTTTCGCATCCGGTGAAAGAATCACGCCGTTCGGTTTTGTGATCGTTCTGGTGACCCGCGTGATTGTGTTTGTTTTTGGCTCGTAGCGGAAAACACTCATGTGGTCGAGTTCGATTGGTTCTGGGCCGAGATAGCGCGGGTCGCTGAAGTAGATGGAACCATTGGGATGAATCACGAGATCATTCGGCGAGTTCAAAACCTTCCCTTTATATTTTGAAACAACTTTCGTGACACTGCCATCTTTCCCGATTTTGCAGAGTGCAATCTTCCCGGCATTCGCACCGCAGGCTGCAATCAGGTTACCATCACGGTCGAACATCAGTCCGTTGCTCTGTCCACTGTCTGTAGAGAAAACGATTGTCTGACCCGAGGCAGGATCGAACTTGAGAATTCGCCCAGGTGTTTCGCCATCTGAGATATCACTGAAATAAATTTTTCCTGTAGGTGAAACGGCAACGCCTTCCGTGAACGCACCTTCGTTCCAGAGTTCTTCGAGCGCTGCATTCTCTTTCAAAATGGAAGAGTCGCCTGATGGCGGCGTCAGGTCTGCCGCATTGATTGCGGAAATCGCAAAGAGAAGAATCGTCGATGGCAAAATGAATTTGCAGAGCCGTGGCATAATGAGTACTCCAAGAGGAATGTCAGGTGGTGAATTGATATCGTATCTCACTCGTCAATTTGAATCACGCCACGACCGGAAAACTTGCCAGCGAGAATCTGTTCAACCGCTTCGTTGACGGTTGTGAGCGAGAGATCAACCTTCGTTTCGAGGAGATCATCAAGCTTCCAATCGGTTGCAAGTTTGGTCCAGATTTCCGCTCGCGCATCGTCGGGACACCATGCGGAGTCGATCCCGTACAATGCAATTCCTCTCAGAATGAATGGGTAAACTGTCGTTGAAATCTCCCCACCACCAACAACGCCGCAACAGGCAACGCAGCCACGGTGTTGAATCTTCTTGAGCATTGTCGCGAGAACTTGACCACCGACGGTATCAATTCCGGCGGCGAATTCGCCTTTGAGGAGTGGTCGTTTTTCGTTTCCAGCAAGTGCGTCGCGACCAACGACTTCACTCGCTCCAAATTGTTTGAGCCAGTCATGCCGGTCCGGTTTTCCCGTCACGGCGAGAACATCAAAACCAAGATTGGCAAGCAGCATTACCGATAAGCTTCCGACACCCCCGGTTGCGCCGCTGACAATGACTGGTCCATCCTCCGCTTTGCAACCATGTTTCAATAGTGCTTGAACACATTGAGCCGCAGTGAATCCGGCAGTCCCGATGGTCATGCTCTCTTCGAGTGTCAATTCACCTGGAAGCGGAACCAGCCAGTCCGCCGGAGCCACCAGATGCGAAGACCAACCGCCCCAGCGCTCGACACCGAGTTCGTGACCGGTTGCTAAGACCTCGTCCCCAACGCTGAACCGTGAATCTCGACTTTCGAGAACGACTCCAACGGCATCAACCCCAGGCACATGCGGGAAGTTCCTCACAATCCCAGGATGCCCAGTCGCCGCCATCGCATCTTTGTAATTGAGCGAAGAGTACTTCACCTTGATCAGGACATCGCCGTCGTTGAGATCTGGAATCGCCACAGCAGTGAGGCGTGTTCGAACGTCATTGGACTCCGATTTCTCAACCAGAAAACAGTTCATCGTTTGCGAGGACATTGTCATCTCAATCTGTACGTTCAGTGAAGCTTCAGTTCGGTTGCTATGACTCACTTGTGATCACACCATCGGCGGTGGACCAGATCGAATCACCAGTGATTCGATCAATCGTGATCACCAAGGTATCACGTCGTTGCACAACAGTTCCACCACAGTGCCCAGAGCAATCGAGTGCATCGCCATCGCTGAATTCAATAGCGACGATGACCATCAGGGCTTTCTCTTCAACAGTTGTTTTCAATATCGACAACAGTAGTGGGTCGGTAGCGTGTCCACCACAGCGGGTCAGAGAACGAATGTGAAGGCAAGAAATGCAGGTTCGCATCTCGGCAGCGAGATGTTCTTCGAATTCGTCAGTGCCGATTGCCGCAATTGATATTGTAAAGCTCATCGAGATGTGCTGTTTCCGTCTTTATCTCAACGCACGCAGAATGTTAATTAACCGTCGTCACTGATCTTCCCGGAGAACTGTTCGATGATTTCGTTTTCTTCGTTCAGGATCGCCACGCGGGGAAGAAATTTCATCGCTTCTTCTGGAGTCAATGTGGCAAAAGCGATGATGATCACTCGGTCCTTGACGTTCGCCAGGTGCGCCAGAGCACCGTTCATTTTAATGACCTTCGATCCGCGTTTACCTTCGATGACATAACTTTCCGCACGGGTGCCGTTTTCGCAATTTGCGATGAGGATTTTTTCATACGGGATCAAGCCAACCGCATCCATCAGGTTGCGGTCAATTGTCACGCTCCCATGGTAATGCAGCTCCGTCTCGGTGACGGCAGCCATGTGGAGTTTCGCTTTGAGAAGTTGCAGCAGCATTCGATATTGCGGTCAGTTGAAGAACAACGGGGTCGTGAGTTTAAGGGCGAACGCTTCACGGTGCCAGTCGCGCGGTGTCGTTCTCTACTCTTCACCGACTTCGGACCAGTCAATCAGTTCAATTTGGGGGCGAATGACTTGTTTGATGCCGGTTCGCTGGCTGGTTTTGACACCTTTGCCGCCGCGACCGGTCACCGTGTACTTCATTTGACCGAAGCTTAATTCCTTGCCGTTTTCGTTGACAACTTTGAGGACATCGCTCGGGCGACTGAGACGTTTCGCAGCGAGGACGATGTCGTTCGGTTCGGTCAATTTTAACCCACGAACTCCCTTACCTGCTCCACCGAGAATTGGAGCATCTTCAACTGAAAAATGAACGAGCCGAGCCGCTTGGGAGATCAGAAAGACGGTATCTTCCTCGGCCATGATTTCGACATGCACCACGCGATCCCCTTTCGAGAGCCGACAATACTTACGTCCACTTTTCGTTGATGGAGTTCGAAAGGTTGAAAACGAAATTCGCATAATTTGACCGCGCTGCGTTGCCACGAACAAGTAAGGCTCAGGCGGATAGTTTTCGTATTCAATATCCTCCGGAGTAAACCGAAGATCTGTCGTAATCGCATTGATAATGGAAGAGCCATCACTTTGCTTGATGTGTTTCGCGAGCGGTTCTCCGTGTCCGGTTGAAGGTGGAATTTGATCTGCCGGAATTGTGTACGCGGTTCCATCGCTTGAAAAGAAGACGACGTTCTCTAGCGTTGATGTTGGGTAGACGCCGAGTATTGAGTCACCTTCACGAACTCGCAGTTTAGAGACACTCGATACTTTGCCCAGGCGGCGGACCCAACCTTCGGCGGTGAGGACGATATTTGTGTTCTCGCGAACGATGTATGCTTGTGGATCGAACTCGCCGATTTCTTCGGAAGAACCGAGAGTCGTGCGTCGTTTGCTGCCAAATTCCTGATCGATCTCTTTGAGTTCCGATTGAACCTCTTTCCAGAGCCTGCGCTTTGAATTCAGGATTTTGCGAATGCGATTCGCTTCAGTTTCCTTCTCTTCTAACTCCTCCTTGATGCGTCCGATTTCAAGGCTAGAAATTCGGTACAATTGCAGTTCGAGAATCGCGTTTGTTTGTTCTTCGTCGAGGGGAAAGGCGTTCATCAGTTTCTGGCAAGCATCCTGTTTGCCTTTACTCTTGCGAATGATTCTCAGCGCCTTTTCGAGACCGTCGAAAATAATCACGAACCCGTTGAGCATGTGAATCCGGCGTTCAAGTTGCGCCAGTAAATACTCGAAGCGTTTGCGAACGGTTTCGAAACGGAAGTCGAGGAAGTGCTGTAAAATTTCGTCGAGTGCGCAGCGTTTCGGAACGAGAACACCATGTTCATCAGGCACAAGGCATGTGGCGTTGTAAGCGAAGTTTTCCTCCAGCCGCGTGTGTTTGTAGAGGTACGACATCACGGTCTCTGGATCGATTCCGTTCTTGATATTCAGGACGATCCTTAGGCCTGATTCGCCGTCTGATTCATCGGCAACTTCGACAAGTTGCGGAAGTTTTTGCGAACCGCAAATGTCTCCCAGTGAATTGACGAGGCCGCCGGTTTCGACACCGTGCGGGATCGAGTAAATCACGATTCGGTTTTTGACTTCTTTGCGTTTCTCTTTATCGAAACGCCATTCCGCGCGGACCTTGATGCTGCCGCGACCTTCCTTGTAGATGTTACGCAATTCCCGGGAGTCGGTAACGATGCGACCGCCCATCGGGAAGTCTGGTCCCTTAATATATTTCCGCAACGTCGCTATCGTCGCACCGGGGTGATCGATGAGATAGATGGCGGCCTTGGTCACTTCACTCAAATTATGTGGAGGGATGTTCGTTGCCATTCCGACGGCGATTCCCTGAGTTCCGTTCACCAGCAAATTCGGAAATTGAGCCGGCAATACGACCGGCTCGTCTCGGGTTGCGTCGTATGTCGGACGCATCTCGACAGTTTGATACCGAAGTTCAGACATCAGCCGTTCGGCGATTGGCCTGAGTTTCGCTTCGGTGTATCGGTCTGCGGCGGCAGGCAAACCCATGATGTGACCGAAATTGCCCTGCCCGTTGATCAACGGTTCGCGATACGTGAAGTCTTGCGCGAGCCGGACCAATGCCTCATAAACAGCAACGCCACCGTGGGGGTGATAATTGCCTGTCGTGTCACCAACGATTTTGGAGCATTTCCGAGACTTCGCATCGGCGGTCAAACGCAGGTCGTTGTACATCGTGTACATAATCCTGCGCTGTACAGGCTTCAAACCATCGCGCACGTCAGGCAGTGCACGCGACATGATGACGGACATCGCGTAGTTGAGATATCGTCGCCGCGTCTCTTCGCTGATCGAGACGAATTGCATTTGAGCGGAATCGCCGTTTCCATTGGATTCGGTGGTGGCTCCCTTCCTGCCTGCCAATCTGTTCTCCTTGATTACTTCGAAATTGTCTTGTCTAAATCATGAACAGGAAAGCCGCTTTGATAGCGGATTAGCGGAGACTCGGCAACAAAGATCAGGTGTCCTGGGGCAGAGAAAATGTACACGATGCCCATTGACCGAAGTTTTCTTCAACTTTCAAGGTCAGGCTGGTTAGGTTTCTGGTTTTGAGGCCGTCCAGTAACTGTTCGCCGAGCCATTGTGCCAGGAGTTCCGCCGTCGTTTGTTGAATCGGAAGCAGGACGCACTCGTCTTTCGGAAAGATCCATCGGCGTTCATCATAAGTAACAACGATTTCAACGCCGGTTCCTTCAACTTGAATGGTGGGGTGCTGCATCGGCAAGAGCATTCGATGGTCGAGCTGATCGACCAGAGATTGAAGCGTATCCCGAAGAGCGATGAAATCGAAGACGTAGCAGTTTTCGTCGAGATCACCTTCGACATGGGCGGCGACTCGCCAGTTGTGACCATGCAACCGCTCGCATAAGTCATCACCAATCGTAATAAAGTGAGCTGCTGAAAAGACGAGATGATCTTTCGTCACGTCGACAGAAAAGGTGGGAGATGAAGGCATCGAAGTTCTGGCTTTACGGGTGAGAAAAACAATGCGTTGCAGTGCAACGTTTAGCCGTACACTTCAAGTGTACGGGAATTTGCTCGCGGATGCAGAGCATGGAGAACAATACGACAGGCATTTTATATTTCAATAGACTCCGGTGGGGTCCATTGTCGGTCACGGATGAGAGAAAACAAGACGGCGGCGATCAGGTCGGCGGTCGTGCCTGGATTTCGGCGGTTTTGGTCTGCCCGCAGCCATCGATCCAGATCGACGAAAGCCTCCTTCCCTGATTGCGAATTGGGCCAGTCGAGATCGAGGACGTGTTTGGCGCGCTGGCTTGCCTCAATCGCAACTTCACGACTGCACTTGCGCTGAATCAATGAGTCAGGCAAACGGACCATCAGTTCGAGGTGAGTTCCAATTATGGCAAGTTCCCAGTTGCTGAGTTTTTCGGACCAGATCAGGAACCGCTTCCGACCAAAGTCGAGAATATCCTCAAAGCCGTTGCAGTATTGTTTGGCAATGGAGTCTCGGTCGACGGCAAGCTGCATCACTTGTCGAATCGTCTGATCGGGAGTTTCTGAAACATCCTGATCCTTCACTTCCCCCATCCCACCGGGCTGCGCGATTCGAATTGCTTCGTAAATCAATTTTGTTTCGTCGACATCTATGGAACCGATCACCAGGTTGATCCCGTCTTTCAAACTGACAGCTGCTGGGACCACTGCCAGCGGTGCCAGCAGAAGAAGGATGCCCAGATTGGCATTTGTTTGAAGAGTTTGCTGTGTCAGCGTGGTGGCATTCAGAATTGCCTGCCCCACGCCGGCCTCTGCCACGGAACTCAGCTCCTGCCCAGTCACTGCGGCTGCTTTCTCAAAATCCTCGAACGTTAAATCTTTAAAAGCCGCAGTTCGGTGAACGTTCCCCGGTTTTGCTGCCGCCGCTTCAAGAATGCATGCCGTCTGTAGCTGCCCTTCGAGTTGTTCGATCTTGAGTCGAATTGTTCGTGGTGTCATGGGGATTGGCAAAATTGTTGGTGACGGACTGTCAGAATAGGTAGAAGGGGGTGTCTGTGCAGATTCGGTGAGGTTGACTGTCATTGCGACTTTTATTGCGTCGATGATACATCAGAGAGCATCTCCAAGTGGTGTGCTGCGCTGTGAGATCATTTCATTTTGCTCGAATTCAACAATGACTCAAAATCGATTTTCTATTTCAAAACAATGGAATCAGGGCCTTTTTGCTGAGGCAATTCTAATCGTGATTGCTGTGATTGGCACTCAAGGAGTTGCGCAGGATTCGGTTTTCGATCGGCCTTCTGCTGAATTGCAGCAAACTTCATTTGAACAGGGTCGTGAGTCGGGTGTCAACGACTCCTTCTCGTTCGATCTCTCACAGTTTCCGATGGAGTCTGCCGAGGTCGTCGACCTCGTTCGGGCTCTTTCGGTAGATAACGGACTGACAGCATTCGTCGACGATGAGGCGAGCTTCGCAGAAAATGAAATCACAAAAGTGGATCTGGAATCGTGTGAAATTCCTTCACTGGATTCTCTGACAAACTGCGACGCACTCTGTCACACTGACCGGGCTGGTCAACAAAGCTGTGGAATGAGCACCAACAGTAGAACAATGCCCTGGATCTTCTGGAAAGACGAGCAATGCTCCACTTATGCCGGGCCGGTTTGTTGTGCGATTCAGGAGCGAACAGTCAACTGGCGTCTCTCAAGCATGTACTTACAAGGCTGTATGCCTTCTGGGTATTCTCTTCAGTGTTTCATCGAAACGGTCAATAATCTCGATTTTCATGCGACAATGCTTTCGTCAAATGGTCCGTGTGATCGTGGTGGATCAATGGAAGATGCCGTAGCCATTGAAGGCCCCAGGACGAAATCAATCCAACAAGTCTCGATCGATATCACACCGCCCAAAGGTGAACTTCCACCGGACCACGCCAGTGAGAAATTCGACTCCCTGCCAATGCAGATTCAGACTCCAGGGACCCATCGTTTGTGGTGCGGGACGTCATTTTACTGGCAGGCCTCATTGCTCAATCATCAGCCACTCTACTTTGAAGACGTCAATCTCGAACGGCATGGGTTTTCACACGGCTGCTGGCAACCCTTCATCTCAGGTGGTCTGTTCTTCAGCCGGCTCCCTGCCTTGCCGTACTTAATGACAGCGCAACGACCGTACGAGACGCAATTTACCTTGGGCGAAACTCGACTTGGGAATCATGCCTGCTACGTCTGTGAGCGTCCCCCGCTCCGCCTTGATGCCGCCATTGTCGAGGCTGCTGCCGTGACGGGACTGGTTTTCCTGATTCCCTGAGGCTTGGATCGGTGAATTTCGGGATTTATAAGCGTGAAGCAAAACCGGAATCGAAGGTCTTTGATGCGAAATTTACGGAACTTCCTCTTCTACTTGTGATTCGGAAGTTATTGCTGTAGTTTAGCGGTGAGCAAGCAATTTACTTTTGATTTCAAGATGAAGAGAAGGATTTAGTTATGGCCTCCACTCGCGCACCTGCAGTTGCGGAAGTACTCTGGGAGCTTAAGCGCGCCGATAAAGTGGCCACATACTCCACCGTTGCCAATCGTGCAGGGTTTACTGCCGGAGCAAATGGTCGCGCGATGCTCACTTGCTTGAAAACAATTCGCCGTGATTGGCCGCATCTTCAATGGTGGAGAGCCTTTCGAGACGACCACACTGTCGTTGCTGGTGAACATGCAGAGGAACTTGCAGAGTGGGGAGCGACAACCACACCGGCTGAGGAAGATCGTGTCTCGATCCAGGTTGATGACGACAAACTCATGACTTGGGATGAAAACGAGGCTGAAGTCAGCACCAGTGAAGAAGAAGCAGAAGACGCCGGTGAGGAAGAATAGTTCACTCGTGTGACAAGTGAATGCAAGGAGATTTTGTCACAACATTCCAACTCACCTTATTGATGTACTGCACTACGTTTCCGAGTTATATTTCGAGCTTGTTCGATGAAATTGACCGGAAAGAGTTCGTGTTGCCCATGAGGTCAATTGAGGCATTTCCAGGGAGGGAAAATGTTATTGTTGCTGACATTCTCGCGACAGTTTGGGGCCGTGGCACGACGATTTCTCTACACGGGAACGATCGTTATTGTCACTTGTTTGCCCGCTTCAGCAGAGAAGTTGGAACTCAAGGAGTCTTACACCAACGCCCAAGTCTACACCTGTCAGGCCGAAATCTCTTCGAAGGGTGAAGAATTCTTTACGAAATCGAAAGAGGAGAAGGGACGAGAATCGCTCGTTGCAAAAGCGACGTTTCAATTTACGGAGCGACGTCTTGCTCCTGCTGGGCGTGATGCTCTCGCGTTTCGTGCGATTCGGAAATTCAATTTAGCTTCGGTGACCACGACTGTTGGTGACCGGACGACAGATATTCAGCTTTCTTCGAAAGCGAAAACGATTATCTCAGAGGGGTATCGCGAAGGGGTTCGCCACTATTCACCTGACGTGAAGCTGGACCGCGATTCCCTCGATTTGCTGGAACTTCCCGGTGATCCACTCGTCTTGGCGGCTCTCTTGCCCCTGGAGTCTGTGGATGTGGGCGAAGAGTGGAAGCCCTCGGATTGGGTCATGCAGATGCTCACAGGCATAGAGGCTGTTGAATCATCCGCGCTGACTTGCAAGCTATCCGCTGCGAATAGCATTTCTGCCAAGATCACGTTCACTGGAAAAGTGAAGGGGCAGAGGTATGGCGCGCCGACTGAGGTGGACGTGAATGGGACACTGATTTTTGACATGCGCACTTCTCACGTTGCCCGAACTCAGGCAATCTACAAGATCAAGGCGGACATCGGGACAATCATCCCCGGTCTCGACATCGTGGTGACCTCGAATCTCGTCCGTACTGTTTCTGACAAAGCGGGGTTGTTTAGCAACGCGGAAGTTGAGGCAGTGCCTCTCGATCCCAGTGAAGATCTGCTGAAGCTTGTCTTCGCTGCCCCTGAGTGGGGCGTCAAACTAGAGCACCAGCGGAATTGGCATCTCTTTCATGCTGTGCTGAAAGGAGCGAACCGAGTCGCCATTTTCCGGCTCGTTGAGCATGGAACCCTTGTCTGCCAATGCAACTTCTCTCCATTGTTGAAATTGGCTTCTGGTGAAACAGTTCCAAGCGAAAAGTTCGAAGCAGATATTCAGCAATCGTTAGGAGAGAGCTTCAAAAAATTCGGCGATCGAGATCAGATTTCTACTGACGATGGTCGCCAAATCTTGAGAGTGATCGTTGAAGGCGAGCGGGAGTATAAAGGGAACAAAGGATCGGCCCTGATCCCGATGACTTGGATCTACTACCTCGTTGTTGACGGCACAGGGCGTCAGCTTTCCTTTGTTTTTTCAGTCGAATCGCCACTCGTTGAACAACTGAACAACCGCGACCTCGAGATCGTGAAAAGCCAGAGGTTTACCCAAGTGAATCCCTAGAGGATTCGCTTTGCTTTAACCGTCGCCGCCAACGTCATACGTTGCTGCCATGCTGACTAACTCACGTTCCTGTTGATGGTGCTGGACAAAATTAGTCATCCAATTTTCGAGGTCAGAGGAAACGTCGCTTGCAATTCGCTGGAAGTCGTCGCCTCCATTAAGCTTGTCTCTAAGATCTTCGAGCCCCAGAAGGAGCTGTGAATACCCAAGTTCCAATCGAGAGACCTGAGTATCCCAGTTGGGAAATCGGTCGAGAACCACCTGAAGATATCCATGGTCGGACTTGAGTGCAAACTCTTCAGGAAGTGTGTCCAAGAGAGCGTCGAGGACTGCCTCTAACCAATGGGCAGTCTCATTATCGGCTGGTTCCTCCAGGAGGTCTCGTAGGTCCCCCAAAAGAATGTACTCCAACTCCGTACATTGTAGCAGTCGCCTATTCGTGCTCATGCCAGCCTCCTCTATCGAATTGTCAAAATGAGATGTGATCTTTAGGTGGAATAGTAATCCTCTTCGAGATTTGGTTATTTGAAGCATAAAAAAATACGCGTGCGAAGTCAATGAATCTCATATTTTATGACTGATTATCGCACTGTTCGCACGTATCGTTGTGGAACGACAGGTTGAGAGAGAGACGTTTGTTGAAGTTGGGTTCCTGAACCAATCGCATGTCGTAAATTGTCGGAAGGTACAGGTGCCTGAAGACTTGCAACAGATCGAAGCTGTCGGTTCAGTGGCTGGATTGGAGCGTGATGCGAGATGATTCTCTGTTTTTCCTGAGAACTTCCGTCAAGTTCTCCATCGAGGTAAGAAAGAAATTTCGAACTGGCCTGATGAATGATGACAACACGATTTTCTCGTTCAGGATGTGCAGGGTCGCGAATAATCACAACAACTTCGGCAGTCCCGGTTTTTAGATTCACTGATTTCGGCACTGGTGAATTCATAGGAGGAACAGTCGAGTTCTCTGCAATAGACGAATTGTGTTCTTCTGGTTTGACTTCGTTCGCAAGTGGAGAGGCGGTGCCAGATCCATTTGCAGCAAGGGGCGTATCATCAACATTGGGATCTTCGTAGAGAAACGCGAGTTGGGTTTTGGTGAGAATGGAGTGAACTGCCAACAAGCCAGAGTAAAGTCCGCGTTTTTGCTCCTCGTCAGCTGCAATGCAAACGCCGATGATTTCACCCTTCTTATTGAAGAGCCCGCCTCCTGATCGACCACGAACGGGAACACCGGTGCATTCCACGTTATGCGGTCCGATGTATTTATTAATATCGGTCACTTGGAGTTGTTCTCGTGTCGGAGGGTCACCAGCACTACAACCGACTCCGACAACTGGTTCGCCTTTTTGCGGAGCATGATCGACTTTGGCAATCGCAGCGACTGGAAGTGGTTTTGAAGTCGCCACCGAAATTAGACCAAGGTCTGCTTTTTCGTTGAAGCTGTCCAGTCGGGCGATGTGAACTTGATGCTTATTGTTGATGACAAGATCAACTTCAATTTTCGAATCTTCGTTAAATCCACGGAAGATATGAGCACAAGTGAGGATTCGAGAAATCCCGTCCTGGCTATGGATAATCGTTCCTGAACCAAGATGAATCGTGCCCTCGATAATGACTCGAATTCGTACGCTGGAGTCCATCGGGTCTGCCGAAAGATTCGTGTGTGCGGAACTCAATGCATGCGTAGCCTCACCCGTTTCAGAATCGTTTCCACGAATCACACTTGGCGTTTCTGCTGGCTTGGAACCGAAGGGGAGAAAGCGTTTGAACGGCGATGTTTCTGGCTTCGGAGGTTCTACTGCTGCAAGTTCCTCAGGTGCACTCTTTTCGGACCCTGGCATTGGTACTGATTGTCCGAGATCGACATTCGGTGTTCCGGAGTTTTGCGCGATCAGTGGCATCGGAGTAGATTTTACCTTTGCCACCATTCGTCGCAGGTCCGTTTCTGTCATTGCTCCTGATTGGCGATGAGTCTCTTTTCCGTTGATCACGACAACAAACGTTGGCAGACTCGTAATTCCAAATCGCTGAGCCAGTGACTTCTCTTTGTCGATATCTACTTTACGAATCGGCAGTCCTTCTCGTTTTAAGCGGGCAACGATAGGCGCCATTTGCTGGCAAGGACCGCACCAGACCGCACTGAAATCATAGACGATATTTTCGGGGTCGGCAGCAAGAACTGAAGTCGATACTACAAGAGCAATGCAGAACGCGAGACTTCGTGTCATAATGGTATCTCCGTAAACCTCCGTACGTTGATCTTGGACGGAGGGCGTCTTGGTCATTTTTAGGCAAGGATGTGCGGAATCCTTAAACGGATTTCACATACGACGAGTGGTGCTGGACTCACGCTAGAGTTGCAACAATGACACCACGCTTGCGATTGAACATTTGCAATTGAACTGGGGGAAGAGACAAAAAGAGTCTCAAAAAGAATTTGATTCCATTCTTCGTCATCTTGGCTTCCTGCCGTTTTTGAAAGACTTACAATAGCGGATTGTTGAATCAACAACCGAAAGTGTCAACACCTGCGGTTCAGTTGTGATCCATTATTTCGATCGATTCGCTGTTGAGTAGTCATTCATGTAGTAAAAGATTGATTTTTATTTTGAAAATCTTGAATCCTGACGATAGGACTCATGGCATCAATGCCGTGATGTCTCATAATGCACCTCTTGTGCCAGTCCTGAATTGTGACTTGAAATGAACCTGCAATCAAATAGTGGATATGGCACAACCCGAGCCATAATAGTAGGTTCCGCTGTTTTGTTTTTTGGCGTCGGGCTGACCTGGCTCTTTTGGTGGCCACTTTGGAGCGGTGGCGGGCTAATTGGGGGGGACATTTACCCTTACTATTTCCCGCAGAAGGCGTTTCTAGCGGATTCATTGAAAGAGGGGCTCATTCCGCTTTGGAATCCCTTGGTTGGCTTTGGGTATCCAACACTTGGCGAAAGTCAAACTGCTGCGTTGTATCCACCAAACCTACTGCTCTATTCGCAGTTTGATGTCAACACGGCGTACAACCTCTCGCAACTACTGCACTATGTGTTGGCGTTTGTTGCAACCTGGGCATTTGCCCGACGCGTGAAGCTCAGTCCCGCTGCGGCGACGTACACCGCAACGGCGTTTGTCTACGGTTGGTTCCCAGCACGAATATGCCTGGAATGGGCAATTAT
>DAOUPA010000379.1 GCA_030626405.1 Planctomicrobium sp. | reverse complement strand
CTTCCGCGGGTTGCCTGAAGCCGAGTTGACACGATCCCTTCGTTTCCGGTCATGCTGCCCTGATCGCCTTCAATCAGGGACTGGTCTGGAATCCGGTCAACGAATTGTTCCTTGCTCATTGATGTCATCAGGCGGAACAGGTGCTGCATGTCCATCGCGCCTGCCTCGTCCATGCTGATCTCCCAGTTGCGAGAGTTCGTAATTGTGATCGGCTCGTCCGGAGCTGCTTGAAAAGCACCGAACGGGCAGATATTCATACTGCCGTACGTCACTCCAAAACCGCCAGCGAAAACTGTTTGATACGACTGAAAACGAATTTGCCACTCTTTGTAGGTGTTCCTGCGAAATTCATATCCCCCTTCGAATAGCCATGTCGGCTTGATTGGTGCCAGTCCAAAATCCAGTGTGGTCGCGGTGACCTGATCGCTCGGCTGATCCTGAATCGAGTTGAAGTCCAACCATGGCTCGTTATGGAACCACTCAGAAGAATTGGGCTGCCATTTCCTCGGGTGGTAACTCATCAGCGTTGTGCTGTAATCGGCTTTTCCATTCTGTTGGTCGATGCCGTTGACACCATCGGCGACTCCTTCTGCCATGGCGCGAAACACATTTCGATAATCCTTCTTGCCATACACGGCACTGCGGTCTCCACCGATCATCCAGATGATATTTTTCTTGCTCTTGAACCGTTGACCAATCCAGCGGCTGTACTGATAGGCACTGCTCGCATCAAAGATGACATCCCGTGTGACCTTCCCACTACCCCAATCCCCGGCGACACAGACACCCCATGCCGGCAGCAGAACGACATACATCCCTTTCGACTCCGCCGTGTCGATGATGTATTCCAGGTGGTCCCAGTAATCGTATTCAGTCGAATCGTCAGGGTTCTCACCCGGCGTTGTGATCGGGCGCCGTGAATCCCATGCGCCACGTTTGCTGACTTCAAAAGCCGAATCACCATACACGTTCGGGATGACGACCTTCCCCTCAAAAGATGGAAAAGCGATGATCGCAATCGTGTTGAATTCCTGCTCCTTGCGGCGTTGCAGATACGTCTCAACTTGTTTGCGATTCAACTTCCAGGCAATCGCCCAGGCCGTATCAGCAATCGGAAAGAAACCTGAGCCATCCTGGTGAACCAGAAAACGACCATTCTCGCTCACCCGTAAATGGATCAGATCATCGGCTTGCAGATTCGCAGAATACGAAAACCCAATCATTCCCAATAACACGACCCAACTCAGACAGGACTTCATCATTCAACTTTCTTACTGACACGGTTAATGGCTAGGATGTCGCTCTACTTAGCATTTTACTCGTCTTCAATCTAGGCAGAGGAAACATCGTTCAGTTCTGCCATGATGACATCAACTCTCCCCCGTATTTCCCCCGGTCATTCAGACCGGGAATGATTCGCAAGCGACAATGGCGACTTCATTGTTTGATGCGGTGAGAACTCTCAATGTGTTTCGAGCCACCGGGTGATTCACCCGGTGCTTAGTGGGCAAAACATCAGCGACGATGGGCGTTCTTGATTGCAACGGCTTGTTTGATGAGGTAGCGTAAGGCGGCGTGATCCCTTGCCTTTTCAATTGGCTTTCTGCCTTTCCTTAGGAGTTGGTATGTCTTACATGGTCCCCCGCTGGGTATTCCAGTTCTCGTTGGCGTCTGTTGCCTTGTTCGTTTCTCTCACAATCTCTGGCTGCCAGAAATCGTCTTCGACGGCAGATCTCGAAGCAGATTCTGAGTCAAATCCGACTGCCAGTGAAGGTGGAACCCCCACTGTTGCGAACGATTCCACGGCTTCCATTTCCGAGCCGATGACAGTCCCAGTGACACCACAAGGTGATCCATCCACACCAGCAACTCACTTAGGCATTGGCGACCCTGCCCCTCCGCTGGCGATTGCACAGTGGGCAACCGGCGAGCCAGTTGCAGCTTTGGAAGACGGTCAGGTTTACGTTGTGGAGTTTTGGGCGACCTGGTGCCCCCCCTGCCGAACCAGTATGCCGCACTTGAGTAAGTTACAAAAAGAATATGGGGACAAAGTCACCTTTATTGGAGTCACACGCGAAGATGCAGAAACGGTCGATGGCTTTCTTGAGAAAGAACAGTCTGAGGGAAAAACGTGGCGCGATGTCGTACAGTATCGACTCGCTCTAGACAAGGATGACGTCACCAGTACGACCTATATGAAAGCAGCCGGACAAACGGGAATTCCTTCGGCCTTCATTGTCGGTCAGGACGGTCGGGTCGAGTGGATTGGACATCCCATGACCATGGACAGCCCTCTGGCAAAAATTGTCTCCGGAGACTGGGATCGAAACGAAGCGATTGCAGAGGCCGAGAAAGAAGCCGCCCTGAAAGTCATGGCGCGTGCGTTGAATAGCCTGGCCCGAGCCGAAAAATGGGATGAAGCTATTGCGTTGCTCGACGCAACAGAAGCAGAAAATGGTAAGTCACAAATGCTGACCCAATATCGCATGTTCGTATTGACCCGCGCCGGTCGAACAGACGAACTTGCTGCCTTGGAGTCAGAAATGGTCGATCAGGTCTGGGACAATGCTAATGCACTGAATGAAATTGCCTGGCAGATCGCCACTGGAGGGCGAGAGAAACCAGACCTCAAACTTGCCCTGAAAGCAGCCAAAAGAGCGTGTGATCTTCATGAGAATCTGAACGCATCCTCAATCGACACTCTAGCTCGTGTCTTCTTCGAACAAGGAGACTTAAAGGCGGCGATCGAATGGCAAAAGAAAGCAGCGAAACTGAACGAAGGCGCCATCGCCAGTATTGATGCCGCTCTGAAGCAATATGAGGCGGCGATCAAAAAGGACGAGCCAGCCTCTAAAGAAGAACCCGCACCTGCAAAGGAGGACAAACCTGAAACCGAAGAGGGTAAATCAACACCAACCTCAGAAAAAAGTGAGTAAACTCTTCCTGGAGCGAAGGATTCGAGTCAACTACGGGCGGTGTCTGATGTGCTAATAGCCTCACTGTTGGGGATCTTCGCGCAGTCAATTCAGTACGAGACGAGGTACGGAACAATGTTCGCGAGAATTTGCGGGTCGTCATAGTAATTCGGCCAGTTGTGGGCGCTGCCTAAGCGATTGGTCACATCCACTTGCCGAACTTTGGCTGCATTCCAACCCAGAGTCGCCGTATCGCGCGCTGTGAGTCCAGACGTCGCCACCGCTCGACGTGCAAACGGACGATGTAGTGGGTAGAACGCCAGCGGCAGGTCATTTTGGTTGATCAAATTCAAAAAGCATTCCACACGGTTCAAGGCGAGTCCATATCGCTGCCCAGGATTGAGCCAGTCATGGTCCAATGCGCCCGCAGCAAGAACAAGTCGCAATCGCCGTTGACCGAGTGAACGCGTGTACGAGTGTCCCTGAACTGACCCTCCAGCCCCCAATTGCATCGCTGCCAGTGAAGCACGGGCTCCATGACTGTGACCGATCAAGGTCACGGGACAAGACTCCGGGATGCTGGATATAAGTGTTGCTAAATGAAAGCCATTGAATTCCGCACGCTTTCCTCGCACCGAAACGTCCACTTGAGGAATATGCGTATAGGGACCATCACTCGGCCATGTGAAGAAGATCATTTGCAAAGGAGCATTTCCAGATGCCCTGCGGATTCGTTGGAAAGCACGACACGCCTGCTGAGAGTGGCTCTTCATGGTCACGAAGCTTCCATGAGTAAAGATGCAGACCGGGACACCTGGAATCAATTGTGCGGAAAGCTGATTCACGTTTGAAGTATTCGAAGCTCCAGAACTGTTCGCTTGAGAGACATCGAGGTGCCATGGACCCCGACTCTTGTCGTGAATCGTCTGCACTGATCTTCTCGTGCTCACTAACCAATAGTTGTCACATACGGCCTCTTGGGGAGTAATCGTCGACGAAACCGTGGACAATTTTCCTTCAGGCGACTTCTTCTTCTCAAGCGACGTCTCAGGCGCTTCCAAAGCGAGTGGAACAAGACTTCGATTCACCGACTGATCGTCAACGACCATTGATGGTGAATTTTCCTTCTGCGCTGCTGTCTCGCCTACATTCCCCACCTGCGCAAGGGCAGGAGATGCAATCAACGCGAAAAAGAGAACGCGAAGGCACAAATAGAAAAAAGGGAACGTTTGAGCGAGATAGACCATGACGTTTTAAGGCGAATGGGTTCTACTAACCTTGACAAGGAAAAACACAACCCTTCGCAACGTAGCGACTGTAGGGAATGCATCAACGAAACAAACGTACCAACAACACCGACACTTTGACTTCACGGTGTGTTGGAGACTGTCGTCCTTCGAAAGAATTCAGAGACCGTATCTGGTCCCGTAAAGTGATTGGCCCATCAATGGCTTCACACTTCCAGTCTGATCGACTTTTGAATTGTTCTTCGCGAAAGTGACTCAGGATTTTGCGCAGGTCCAATCACATCTTTGCAACACGCGACACTCTGGGGAGATTTACGGAATCTACCGCTTTCTCAAGGTAGATGAATATCACCGCTACTACGGGGCCGGTTTTTCAGGTTGTAGCAGACTCTCCTCTCGATCCAAATAATCTTTCCATCTTCTCACTGCTGCGATACGTTCCGGTAATGGAGCCTGTGCATGAAAACCATACTTCCTTCCGGAAAAACCCATGACATAAAAATGGGCAAGTTCACGAACCGCAAGGTCTTCATGACCGAGATTTTCGACGATCCATTTTGAAACTTCCGGGGACTGTGCCTCTTCTTTGGAGAATCCCCAAAGCAGGTCGACGACCGTATCGATGAGTTCCGGACGCATTTGCCGTTCCATCTCTTCTCGCAAAGGCTGTTCGTTCTTTGGATCCATTGCAAGCCACTGACGCAAACTGATGATTGCTGTGAGTCGAGATTCCTCATGATCGGACTCCAGGGCCGGAACAACTTCCAGATAGTTGCCTGTCAAAGACATTGTTTGGGTCGCAAATTCGGAGATACTGGCCCGACGATCAGAGACGACCGGACTAATACTGTTGAGGACATCATCTTCATTAAATTCTCGTGAGTATGCGATTGCCAACTGCCTTCGAGCGGGCGTCAAACGGGCTTCGGAAAGTCTCGTCCAGGCAGGGATCTCTAAAACGTTTTCCAAATCAAAGTTTCCTTTAGCTTCTGGCCAGGAAATCCATCTGTTCGAAATAACGAGCTCAATTGAGTCGTGCCCGTCCAATGCCAAGTTAAGTTTTCCTAGAGTCACGGCGAAACCACCTTTGAGAGGTAGAGTCTCGTTTTCTTTGAGGCGTCCTTCTGGTTGCGGAAGAGTGACTTCAATTGCAAGTTCAGTCCCTGGTTCGAAAAAATCGGCTTTCCAAACTTGACCACCGATCACAATTTCAACAACTCGTGGTTTCAACGAGCTCTTCGGACGTCTCACCACAACGCGACCTTGGTGCACGGTGAAGCGAAGATCTGTTTTTTCACTACGCGGCAATCGCTGAATACGCGATCCCTCGATGAGTTGAATCGTAATGTCGTTCTGAAAATTTAAAGTTCCAGTAAAAGGAACAGGTGCAGCGAACGCATCTC
The DNA here is from genome assembly GCA_030626405.1 of Planctomicrobium sp. GTDB lineage: Bacteria > Planctomycetota > Planctomycetia > Planctomycetales > Planctomycetaceae > Thalassoglobus. The sequence goes on along the minus strand of DAOUPA010000379.1, from coordinate 1,188 downwards.
CCGAAGCAATAAATCCCTCTTCAACCGTGACCCAACTTTGCTCATCGTTTGCCTGAGAGATATTGATTCCCGTCGGCGCAACGACGAGCAATTGCCCTTCAGTCAATTCGCCGACAACCGCTGGCGTTTGGGGTCCTTTGGGAATCGTTGCTGATGGTGGGTCTGGAACAGGAGCAGAAGGTGGACTTTTTGAGACGGAACCCTCTTTTGAAGTTTTTTCCATGACCTTGGGAGAATCGATTTTCGGCTGAGGAAGAGACGCGACTGCGACTTTAGTCTCAGGAGGAGGTGGTGGATTGGCGGAAATCGGTTTTGCAGTGCCTTCTTCATTTTGAGCCGTCATGACAGGCGTCTCTTTCTCAGCGAGTGCCTGGGCAGCTTGCTGTTTCGTTCTCGGCTTTGCTTCAGCCTGCGCTTCTGCAACTTGATCGACACCTCCTGTTTCGGAAATCTTCTCTGGTTCATTGAGAACGACCACTTCGTTCGGTTCCGTTGACCAGATCGACTTGTCCGAGAAAACCAAAAAACCCCAGACCCCTCCCATCAACAAGACAGCCAGCGCCGTCCAGATTTTCGCTGTTTTTTTTCCACGTGTCAGATATTCCGGCAGGCCATCATTGAAGTCCCCTGCCCTCGTGCTGCCCATTCCGCTCGTCATTTGAGGTGCGGTGGCTGGAGTTGCGTCGTAACTTGCTTCCTGTTTCGTACTTCCCAGAGCGTACATCCTTTCGCGAAGATCGTCGGACACATCGATCGGTTGGCCCATCACCATTGTGAGAATTTTGTGGCACGCTGCCACCTCAGCCAGATGCAACTCGGACTGACGGCAGAGTTGTTCAAATTCGACCACCTGACCGGGAGCAAGAACGTTCTCCAAATACTCCGAAACGATATTCGGGTCTGGCCCCGAGCCTGGTCCAGAGAGTTCAGGCGCTCCAATACGGCGACGACGAATCGACTCACGCACCTGCGCGACCAACTCCGCTGCCTCTTGGCTCTCATTGATTTTCTGCCCAATCTCCCGAGCCTCGTTCGGTTCAAGAACATCGTCCAGGTAAGCCAGTAATGTTCGAAGTGTCAATCGCATCGTTCTCTCCTTGCAAGTTTCCTCTACTAGGAGAGTGTCGAATCACACGTGGTTTCGTACAACAATCTGAATAATTTCTTTCGATTCAACAAAAATCACTG
>DAOUPA010000217.1 GCA_030626405.1 Planctomicrobium sp. | reverse complement strand
TCTGAGACCAATCTTCGCCATGAACGTCAGGAGTCACTCCCAAAGCAGAGCTGAGGAACATCAAAATGAGCAGACAATGAAAACGCATGTGTTCTCCCTTTTGGTCAATCAAAACTGGACATTACATTCAAGCCAGCGAGCGACAGTTTGTTGATGTGAAAGTTTATCATTTCCAATGATCTGTCAGCTACTCTCGCGATCGAAATCGCTCGCTCCGATTTTATCGATGAGCAACAATGGATACACTTTTGGAAGTGTTTCTGGCATGTTGATCAGATGTTGTCCACGATGCACTTCAGTAATTGGAATTAAAAATGTCCACGGTACGTGTGATCGCTTCTGCAAACGGTCTTGAAGCGACTCGACTCGCTTATCAGCAAATCACAAGTGAAAGTGATGCTCTTTCGGCAGTCGTTGAGGGAGTGACACTTGTTGAAGATGATCCCAACGAATTAACCGTTGGTTATGGAGGCTTGCCGAACGAGCAGGGAGTCGTTGAACTTGACGCCGCAGTGATGCACGGACCGACACATCGGGCAGGTGGGGTTGCCGGGCTAAAAAATGTCCGTCACGCAGCAAGATTGGCAAAGCTGGTTCTGGAACAAACAGACCATGCCCTTCTGGTGGGAGATGGAGCCAATTCCTTCGCTCGAATTCAGGGGTTCCCCGAAGAAGATCTTTTAACGGAAAAGGCACGCAAAATTTGGTTGTATTGGAAGCAGACCAATTCGATGCGCGACGATTGGTTGCCACCACCTTCGGGTCAGCTCGACGATGCCGTGAAGGAGTTCTTTAAACTTGTTGATGACCACGGACCTGCGCCGACGCACAATTACCAGCGTAGCGAAGCTATCGAGCGACCTACAGGGACAATTCACTGCACTGCTATCGATGCCAGCGGTGATATTTCATGTGTCACAACGACCAGCGGACTCGCATTTAAGATACCCGGTCGTGTCGGAGATTCTGCTTTGATCGGTGCTGGGCTTTACGTTGATAACCAGATTGGAAGTTGTGGGAGCACTGGGCGGGGCGAAGAAAACATTCGCAACTGTTCTTCGTTTGCTGTTATTGAACTGATGCGAAACGGCATGACTCCAGCCGAGTCTGGTCTGAAAATTCTGCAACGCCTTGTCGATCACGTGAATGAACCACATCTTCTCGGAAAAGATGGTCAACCTAACTTTGGTGTGAAGTTTTATGTCCTTGCCAAGTCCGGAGACTACGCCGGGGTTTCTCTCTGGGGACCAACAAAATTTGCGGTCAGCGACGAACAGGGAACTCGTCTTGAAGAATGTGAATACTTGTTCGAAAAGCCAGTGATGAAGCAGAGTTGATTCGAGATTCGCTATTTTGATTCGACACAAAAAAAGCCGCGACGACGTCGCGGCTTTTGATTCAAACGGGTGGCCTGAGGCTTACTCCGTTTTGTTTTCTTCTTCGCCAGCTTCACTGCTTGCTTCAGCTTCAGGAGCAGTGTCGCTTTCGGCAACATCTGATTCAGCAGTTGTTTCTTCTTCGGTTGTTTCCGAAGTCTCTCCAGAGGAAGTTTCATCGGCTGACTCTTCTTCGTCATCAACAACGACTGGAGCCGTGCGTGCCACTTTGATGCGGTCTCGCTCTCCGACGAATTCGATCAAAGCCTGAGCACCGGCATCACCGAGGCGTGGTTTTGCCAATCGGACGATTCGAGTGTAACCGCCGTCACGATCTTCAAAGCGTTCAGCAAGCTCGTTGAACAAAATGTCGACAGCTTCTTTATCTCGAAGCATAGCAAAAGCACGACGTCGATAGTCCACTGCTGGAGCCATCGCGCTCGCCCACTGCTGCCACTGGTCAGATGTTCGCCACGTTTTCCACTCAGAGCTGTTTCTCTCAGCAGTTGTCGCGAATTCACCAGCTTTCGCCTGGTGTTTCTGTGCTTTCTTTGCCAGCGTGATCAGCTTTTCGATGAATGGACGCAGTTCCTTGGCTTTCGGAACTGTTGTGATAATTCGACCTTGAATTTTGGGAGCGTTCTCAGCTTCGTCGTCAATTCGAATTGTCCGAATCAGGCTGGCAGCCATGTTCTTGAACATCGCTTTGCGATGGCTGGCATTGCGGCCGAGTTTCCGGCCTTTCATTCTGTGTCGCATGGGTCGTCATCCAGTCATTATCTTCACAGGGGCGACAGACTTGCACTCAGCAAGATTTCGAGATTCTGTCAAAACCCACATCTACCAAACAAAAACATCGCGAACTCAACGATTCGCAGTGTCCTTGCAAAGCAACATTTCAATTATAGTCGTGATCGTTCAGGAACACGCATTCCCAAACGGAGAGCCAGTTCATCCAATTGCTCACGAACTTCGTCTAACGTTGTTTCACCAAAATTACGAACAGTCAGCAACTGGTCTTCTGTACGAGAAACGAGATCTCGCACAGAGTTAATTCCTTCAGACTCAAGACAGTTCGTCGCTCGAACTGACAAGTTCAATTCTGCCAAGCTACGATTGAGCTTCTCTTCCAATTCGAGGTCGATTGGCGAGTAACCAGTCTGCTCGAGCATCCCTTTGAGGCCAGCTTCAGGTGGAAGCTCTGGTCCCGGCTCTTGATAGTTGATAAACGGATTGAGGTGCTTCCGCAGAATCTTAGAGGCTTCCACGAGAGCCATTTCAGGTGAAACCGTTCCGTCTGTCCAAATTTCGAGGGTCAATTTATCGTAATTGGTACGCTGACCGACACGAGTATCTTCAACACGGTAGCGGACTCGCGTCACCGGTGAAAATGCAGCATCAAGTGGAATCACACCAAGCTCAGGGCTATTTTCGTAAGCCTCTTTAGCCGAAACGTAACCTCGACCATTCTCAACAGTCAGTTCCATACTCAGTGGGACATCGTCAGTCATCGTCGCGATAATCAGGTCTTTGTTGATCACTTCAACTTGATCATCGGTAATGACATCTGCACCAGTCACAACACCTCGCTCGTGCTTTTCGATGCGAAGAGTTTTGTTGGTACTGCTGTGGTTTTTGACGACCAGAGACTTCAGGTTCAGGCAAATGTCAGTCACATCTTCGACGACTCCAGGAATGGTCGTGAATTCGTGCTGGACACTTCCCATTTTCACGCGACTGATCGCACTCCCTTCCAAACTGGAAAGAAGAATTCGGCGCAGACTATTTGCCAAAGTGTGACCGAAACCACGCTCGAACGGTTCAGCTATAAAGCAGCCGTAGGTGTTCGTGTAGGTTTCACGATCAGCAACAACGCGGCTCGGAAGTTCAAGATTTCGCCAACGGATTCGCACCGTGCAGTCTCCTGTTAAAAGATTGAGCGGGTAATACAGCGTCCCATGAAACTGGAAGTTGTATTACAGTGCCATGCACTGCTGTTTTAAGCTACGCAACTCTGTGTAATGACATTCGATGCCAAAGTACTGATATCAAACTCGTCGACGTTTACGAGGTCTGCAACCGTTGTGCGGCAGTGGAGTCACATCTTCAATCGCTTTGATTGTGATTCCACCAACCTGAAGCCCGGTAATGGCGCTTTCGCGTCCAGAGCCTGGCCCCTTCACTTTCACTTCGAGTTCTCGAATCCCGAACTTACGAGCACGGTCTGCACATGTTTCAGCCGCTCGTTGTGCGGCAAACGGAGTGCTTTTTCGGGAACCTTTGAATCCAGAAGTTCCAGCCGACGCCCAGCAAAGAACATCTCCATTCGCATCTGAAATCGAAACGATTGTGTTGTTGAATGTTGCTTTAATGTGAGCGATTCCGCGGTTCACATTACGTCGTGTTCTTTTTTTCTGCTTGGTCTTCGCCACGGAAGAACCCCTCAAGTAAATGTGTAAAGAAAATTAACTGACCAAACTGGATTCAAGTAAAGAACGTTCACCAATCCACAGGATTAGTGCCGCATATCCTTGACGCCTTTCTTGCCAGCGACAGTCTTTTTACCACCCTTCCTGGTACGGGCGTTGGTCTGTGTGTTTTGCCCACGCACAGGCATTCCTTTGCGGTGGCGGATCCCTCGGTAGCATTGAACGGAACGAAGACGTGAAATGTTCTCGTTCGTTTGCCGACGCAATTGCCCTTCAACGACATAGTCGGTGTCAAGCAAGTTGTTGATCCGCTGAATGTCGTCGTCGCTCATTTCACGAGCGCGCCGCTGTGTTTCCAAACTTAACTTACGGCAAATTTCGACTGCCGTTTTTTCGCCGATCCCATGCAAATACTGCAAGGAGATATAAGTCGGCTTTTCGTTGGGAATATCCACACCCAATACACGAGGCATGATAATGCTTCCTGGTTATGTTTTGTTCGTACTTGCTGGCAATGATCGATACCGAATAAATCGGCACTGAAATTTACTGAGTCCGACGACTAACCCTGACGCTGTTTGTGTCGAGGGTTGGCGGAACAGATCACGTAGATCTTTCCTTTTCGGCGTACGACCTTACATTGATCACAAATACGCTTGACGCTTGAACGGACCTTCATTGTTCCAATTACTCCGCGATTCAACCCCTCAGTCGAGACCGGGAGCGCTGTTGAAATTCAAAGCGACGGAGTATAAGCAAGCACACCCTCTTTGAGCAAGTTACGGCCCGTCTTTTCACGAGACCCTGGGAGAGGACCGTAACTGCATTACATGAAAACACATACGTCGAATTAAACAATTGTAAATGAAATTATTTTGGAATTTTCAAGAAATACACCAGATTCCTCACGGGAAACATAAGTAACTACCAGATTTGATCTTAGGGTGAGTATTGGCGCCCTTGTGTTTTCGGAATCGGTTCTACCGTACATTTCAAATACACAGCTAAACTTGACGTTCATTTTCACCAAAATCAACAACCGTAGTACGGCTCCGCTGGAATCCCTGTTTTTTCAATCACTCGCTGTGCGATTCCATCAACTTCTGCATTAGCCAGCGGTGCTGCGAAGCTTTCCGCTGGTTGCCGGGCGACGGTGTACACCTGAACGAGCTTTAATTGCCCACCGGCATTTTGAATTTCATTCAGCCGATCCGTAAATGCCTCGATCTCCTCCCAAGGAGGTACTTCTCCTGAGACTCTCATAAAGAGGCTCTGAATGACCAGCGGACGAATTCGAGAGGCGTCAGTGATATTGTCAAGGATACGCTGAAACGGAATTTTCGTTCGATCAACAAGTTGGAAGTATTCCTCGGTCCCTGCTTCCAGTTTGGCCCAAACTTCGCCGTTGTTATCATCCAGTATACTGAGGCCGCGTTTGACGACATCGCGATGAAACATGCTCGCGTTCGTGATGAGGACCATCTTAACCGCATCTAAGCTGTGCTTGGCCTTTAACTCAGCGACTTGCTGGATAATTTCATCAAAATTGCGGTACGTCGTCGGTTCGCCATCCCCGGAAAAGGCAATGTCGTTAAGGCGGCGTAAGTGTTTCGGCAGCGATGCAAAACGTTCGTCCTCGTAGATTTCTCCTGAAGAAATGAACGCGAACATCGCATCGAGTTCGCCGAGCAGTTGATCCATCTCAACAAACTTCGTCATCGCTTCGCTGCGGCGATCAACCTGACAATAAATACAATCGAAGTTACAGACCTTGTCCGGATTGAGATTCACACCAATCGAAATCCCCTTGCTCCGCCGCGAGACGACCGGATAGACGAACCGGTTCTGCTCGTATTGCCGAGGATGAAATCGATGCTGTTTCAATGGTTGTTCGGCGGACATTGTGCATTCATAAAACTAGGACGTGTCACTTCATCTTATCTATCTGGACTCAGAAAGCGAGAAGTTGTTCACAGAGTATTTGAAATGAGTGACGAAGAAAGGCGTCGCCACTCAGCACTCAACTCACATAAACTCGGCTCTCTGGTTGAGTTCTACTGACAGACAATTCATACTCGTTTTCCTCGCTGTGCCCCTTCCGTGATCCTGCCACCTGGAGCGAACAGATGAATAGTTCACCCGAATCATCCCGCCGTGATTTCCTGAAGCTCTCTGGAGCAGCGACTTGCTCGGCATTCGCACTCGGTTTAGGACTGAATCGATCCGCTGAAATTCACGCGGCAGAACAGAAGCCACGGTTGCTCGATTGCCATCTGCACATCAACCATTTTGATCGATCCATTGCCGACACGATTCAGCACATGGATGCGACCGGAACCGACAAAGCATTCATCCTTCCACTCGAAACAGGTGAAGGTGGCGTGCTGCTACGTTCGGAAACGGTCTTGCATGCCCACCACCTGCATCCAGACCGCATTATCCCATTTTGCCAGACCGACATTCGCCAACCCGACTGCATCGAACGCTTACGAGCGTATCACAAGCTTGGCTGCCGCGGAATTGGTGAGCAGAAAGAACACCTTCCGCTGAATGACCGTCGTGTCGAGGCAGTCATTGCATTCTGCGATGAAGTCAACTGGCCGATCACGATTCACTTTCAGGATGGAAAAAATGGATACAATCAGGGACTCGCGGAACATCTGGAAACGTACTTGAAGCGGTACAAGAAAGTCCGCATCATTGGACATGCTCAAACGTGGTGGGCGAACATCAGTGCGAATGTTCCTCCTGCCGAGAAATCATTGTACCCGAAAGGCCCAGTGAAGGCAGGCGGACTGCTTGACCGACTGCTTTCGGATTACCCAAACCTGTACGCCGACATGTCCGCCGGAAGTGGGTTTGGTGCATTGAGTCGTGACGAAGACTTCACTGCCGGTTTCATCGAACGGCATCCGAATCAATTGCTCTTCGGCAGCGACTGTCCTTGCCGCGATGGACAAGGAGAAAACTTCAAAGGCAGGTGCTACAGCACGCAACTTCAGAAGTTCGTGAATCGCATCGTGACCGACCCAAAGACCCGCGAGAACATCTTCCACGACAACGCGATTCATGCTCTCAACGGAGCATGAGTTTTGAACAACTTCGTTTCGCGACGGCACTTCAAGTGCGTCGTGCAGCACGATGATTTTTGTAACAGAACAAGCAACAACAGACGACCAGCGACGAAATCAAGGTTCGAAATGAAATTATTCAGCACGCTCATAATTCTCAGTTGTGCATACTTGAATGCTCCTGCACTGGCTCAAGATGCAAGTCCGGCGAAAGTCGATCATTCCGATTTGACTCACTTCCTCGACAACGACGGGAAGCCGCAGCCGATTCAAACTGTCGAAGACTGGCAAAAGCGCCGAAAGCAAATCATCGCTGGCATGGAAGCAGCAATGGGACCGCTCCCGGACCGGTCCAGCTTACCAACCTTGAGCGCGAAAGTTATTGAACGTTCCGAAGGCAAGGGCTATCGTCGCGAGACAATTAGACTCAACACGGAAACCGGTGACACCATCCCGGCGGATGTCTATTACCCGGACCCGCTTCCCAAAGGGAAAGTTCCTGGGATCCTGGCACTGCATCCAACTGGTGCTCAGGGAAAACGAATTGTCGCTGGCGATGGTCCGCGACCGAACCGGCAATACGCCCTCGAACTTGCACAGCGCGGATATGTTGTGATCGCTCCTGATTACCCATCTTTCGGAGACTACAAAGAGTACGACTTCACCAACGACAAATACATTTCCGGCAGCATGAAGGGAATCTTTAACCACATGCGCTGTGTTGATTTTCTCGCAGCCGATAAAAATGTCGACGCAGATCGCATCGGCGTGATTGGTCACTCTCTGGGTGGGCACAATGCGATGTTTGTGAGCGTGTTTGATGAACGAATTGGTGTCACCGTTTCGAGTTGTGGCTGGACACCGTTTCACGATTACTACGAAGGCAAAATCAAAGGCTGGACCAGCGATCGTTACATGCCTTTGCTGCGAGATAAATATGATCTCGACCCGAACAAAGTCCCGTTCGACTTTTACGAAGTCGTTGCCGCGATGGCACCGCGAGCATTCTTTTCAAGTTCTCCCAAAGAAGACAGCAACTTTGAAATCAACGGCGTTAAGAAAGCAATGCCGCGTGCGTTGGGGATCTATTCGCTCTACGGTGCTGAGAAAAACCTGCAAGTTCGCTATCCGGACTGCGACCACGACTTCCCGACGGAAACTCGCGAAGACGCCTACCGCTTCATCGATCAAACATTAAAGCATACACCTCGCGGAACGTTGAACTACGCCGCCGAACTGCCTCGTATCGCAGGCAAGTCACCTGCGGAGGCACTGAAAACGTTTGATATTGTCGATGGTTTCAAACTTGAACAAACCGCTGCCGAGCCGCTTGTGACTGATCCGGTCGCAATGTCGTTTGACGAAAACGGACGCCTCTATGTGGTTGAAATGAAGGACTATTCAGAGGAGGATAAGGACCGTCTGGGACAAGTCCGGTTGCTGACCGATACCGACAACGATGGCAAGTTTGATAAGAGCGTCGTCTTCGCCGACGACCTTTCCTGGCCGACCGCCATAATTTGTTCCAAAGGCGGCGTCTACGTCGGAGCCGCTCCGGATCTTTACTTCCTCAAAGATACAAACGGCGATGGCAAAGCCGACGAGCGCAAAACGATCTTCACTGGTTTCCAACGGACCAACGTCCAAGGGCTGGTGAATAGTTTCCGCTGGGGATTAGACAATCGAATTCATGGCGCGACGAGTTCTTCAGGAGGCGTTGTGAAACGCGTTGGTGACGCGAATGATCCTGGAGTCAATTTACGTGGCCGTGACTTCTCATTCAGTCCACTGACTCACGATCTCAAGGCCGAAAGTGGTGGTGCTCAGCATGGAATGTCTTTCGACGACTGGGGGCGTAAATTCGTTTGCTCGAACAGCGACCACGCACAAATGGTAATGTACGACGACCGCGACATCGCCCGCAATACGTCACTGCGAGTTTCCGGTCCCCGGACACGTATCGCCGACGATGGGGGTCAGGCACCTGTCTTTCGAACGAGTCAAGTTGAGCCGTGGAGAATCGTCCGCACGCGGCTGCGAGTCTCAAAACAGGTTCGCGGAGTTGTTGAAGGTGGTGGCAGACCAGCTGGTTACTTCACAGGTGCAACTGGCATCACGATCTTCCGTGGCGATGCCTGGGGCGAAGCTGCGAAAGGGACAGTGTTCGTCGGCGACGTCGGCAGCAACATCGTGCATCGCAAGAAGCTCACACCGAAAGGGGCAACGTTTGTAGCCTCGCGAATTGATAACAACCGCGAATTCCTGCGGTCCAGCGATGTCTGGTTCCGACCGGTTCAATTCTCGAATGCTCCCGATGGTTGCCTGCATGTTCTTGATATGTGTCGCGAGACAATTGAGCATCCGAAGAGTTTGCCACCAGAAATCAAACAACACCTCGACCTAACAAGTGGTCGCGACCGCGGTCGGCTGTACCGAGTTGTCCCGACAGGTGGTGTGAAGCCGCGCAATATCAGTCTTGGAGACCTTTCATCGAAGGAACTCGTTCCGTTTCTCGATCACACAAACGCCTGGCACCGTACCACAGCGAGCCGCTTGATCTACGAACGTCAGGATAGTTCCGTCGTTCCAGCGATCATCAAACTGGCGACCAATGCCAAAACGCCGCAAGGAAAAGTCCATGCCCTTGCCGTTCTCGACAGCATCGGCAAGCTGCCTATTCAGTCGTTGGCAACAGCACTCAGCGATGCTTCACCAAGAGTTCGTGAAGTGGCAGTGCGACTTGCCAGACAGCACAAAGACGTCCAGCAACTCAGCGACAGTTTAGTGCAACTCGCTGATGACGAAGACGCTCGCGTCCGCTACGAATTGGCTTTCACCGCAGGCGCACTTACCATTGAACCGAAGTCGACAATACTCACAAAACTCCTGGCGAAAGACGGAGCCGATCCCTGGGCGATGATCGCAGCGTTGAGTTCGCTGAGCGGTGGCATTGATGTCATCTTCTCAAACATGATTTCTGCTCAGAAACCAGCAAACGCAAACGTTCTGCTTCGATTGTTTGGTCAACTCTCTGCTCAGTCATCGAATGATGTGGTCGTTGCAGCATTGAAAGAAGTCTCGAAACTCCCTGCGAACCAGTCATCGCTGAAAGCGTTACTCGTCACAACTGCACTTCAGGTCAAGCCAGCACTGCGTTCACAGATTCAATCCGGAGATCTGAAGCAGGTTGTGGAAGACGTTCTCCAGAACGCACGTTCGGTGGCCTTTAACTCAGGCGCATCCGCGTCCGCACGTGTGCAGGCGATCAACACGCTGAAGCTTTCTAAACAACAGAGCGACGTTCAACAACTTCTGGAACTACCAGGGACGAACTCCCCGCAACAGGTCCAATCGGCAGCCATAGGTACACTTGTCGCGATTGACTTCAATCATCTTGCGGCAGAATTACTCGACCGCTGGCAAAGCCTTAGTCCGAGCATTCGCTTGCAAGCCGAAGAAGCTCTCTTCGGTCGTTCCGCCGGAACGGAAAAGGTTCTTGCTTCTCTCGAATCGGGTCAACTCAAACTCTCCGATGTCAGCCGCGTTCGTTTGCAGGCTTTGGAAAAATCGAAGAATGCGAAGTTGCAATCGCGGGTGAAAGAACTCCTCAAGAACTCCAGCCGTCCGAATCGAACGGCTGTGATTGAAAAATACAAAGCGGCTCTGGACCTCAGTGGAAACTCCGGTCGCGGACGACAAGTTTTCTTGAAGAACTGTTCGACCTGTCACCGTCTCAACAGTGAAGGAACCGAAATCGGTCCAAACCTCGCAACGATTCAAAATCGCGGCGCCGATACGATTCTGTTCAATGTTCTCGATCCGAACCGCGAAGTAAATCCGAAATACGTGAACTATCTGGTCCTGATGCAATCCGGCAAAACCCACACCGGCATGATCGCCGACGAAACCGCCACGTCTGTCACTCTGCTGCGAGCAGAAAAGAAAACCGACATCCTGCTCCGCAACGAAATCGACGAAATGCGAAGCTCCGGCATGTC
>DAOUPA010000227.1 GCA_030626405.1 Planctomicrobium sp. | reverse complement strand
TGAGGCAAATTGCAATCTTGCAATAAGCTTTACCGCACACTTAAAGTGTGCGGTGAAACTGCTAGCATACGCTTGTTACGCGCGGACCTGCCCTCTATTTCTCACCTGAATCCATCAACTCGACGAGCTTTCCATGAATCTGACTCCACGTACTCTCGGCCTGTTGTTTGCCATTGCGACTGCTGTCTTTTGGGGGCTGTATGCTCCAGCCCTGGGTAAGGCTCGAATTGATGGTCAAACACCGTTTAAACCCTACGTGTTCATTGGAATCGCCTATCTCGTTTGGGGGTGTCTGGGAGGAGCGATTGCCATTCAACTCTCCGGCGATGGCTTTAGTTATCCCGGCAGCACCGGTTGGTGGGGCTTCATCGCTGGTTCACTCGGTGCTTTCGGTGCTCTCACGCTGACATACGCGATGTATCAAGCCAAAGACGCTTCGCTTGTGATGCCTGTCGTCTTCGGCGGGGCAACATGCATCGCTGCAATCACTGGGCTAGTGATACAAGCGCAAAAAGGAAGCTTTCACCTCGATATACGGCAAGTTATCGGCTTCGTGCTTGTGGTCGCAGGTGTGGTCCTCATCCAAAAATACTCTTCTCACGGACCGCCACCGAAGAAACCAACAGCCGAAGCAGAATCTCACGCCGCGGTTGAGCCTGCCGTGGAGACGCCTTCCACCTAAACCACTCACATTCGACATCGTGCAACCAGCATCAGTGTGCTGAAGTTGGAGAATCGTCCTCGGCAAGTTCTCTTGGGGGAGCACATTTCATCTCAGATGGAAGTGCATCACTGAGCAGTTGAAGAGTTTCCATTGTGACAGTCGGGTGGAGATACCAGTGTTCCGAAGATTCTGATTCAAGTTCGTCGGTTGCGTTTTGGATGAACTCACAAATCGTAAGGGCGTACTCTCCCTGTTCGAGTTGTGGAATCCACTCAGGATTGCGTTTGAGAAATGCCGCAATGGTTTCAAGCTCCTCATTGGTTCGATTTGGGAAGAATCGCTCCGAATAATATCCCCAGCCACGGATTCGTACGAGTCGTTGCCCCAGTCGTTCACGAAACCATTTTGGAGCGAGTGGGTCATCCAACCCTTCGAGTGCTTTGAGAAACGATTTTCCTTGGTCAGCAATTTCAAATTTGGGTGGAGGATCCCATTGAGTCGGGAAGTCCTCCTCATAAAAATGAGAAACATACCGAACAGCCGCTTTGTACTCCTGTTTTTCGATGAGGGTTCGGTAGTGAAAAGCCCGTTGCTGTAACGGTTGCATCTTCGCTGCGCCGATTAGAATTCCTACGAAAAAACTCGCGAGCAAAACCCATGAAGAAAGACTGACCGAGGTCTTTCGATAACGATTGTCTCCTTCTGGTAAGGAATCAATCCTTTGGGATTTCCGATGAACGATGAAAATTCCCGCAAACCAGAAAGGCCAACTGGCAACGCCCAAAGTGAGAATCCAGTTACGAGCCAACATGACAAATTCCTCCGCTGCCGTCAGTTGAACTCCCCCCATGATTTGTAAAAGCGGCAGACGAACTTGAGTCATTGCAAAGAGCACGAGAGAGTCACTGAGCAACAAGACCGGATAGAGTGCCTGCCAGAAGCTCAATGGGTAGAGCAAGCTCAAGATGCGTGACATGAGCAACACTCGCCACGCGGAAACGATCGCCAGTACTGTAATGTTGAATTTCGTTGCGACCAAAGGAGCGAAGAGTTGCTCGACTGGAATCGCATACAGAATTGCCATCGGAGCGCACATCCAGAAACAGGTCAGGAGTTTCCGGGCGTTTGAGAGGCCATCTTGTTTGGCTCTGGATCGGTTCGTTCTCAGTTCCACGATAAGAAGTAGAATCAAAAAAAGTAACGTCGATGCAAGCAAAGGAATCAGAAGGAACCACGGTTCGTGCAGCAAATCTTCCTGGTCGTACTCACGAAATAAACCAGCGCAGATGACAAACCCCAAGCCGAGCCATATCGCTTGTCTGGAACCTGCAATAGTTTCTATTGCCCCTTTCCTTCCAAAATGGAACTGAAGAATGGTTAAGGCGGAAACTGGATTCTTCGATTCAGTTTGATGTGGGGTAGAGTCGAGAGTTTCCTCGCCAGATGTCTCTGCGGATTTTTTTTCGTCGGAGTGTGGCTGAGGGTCCGTAGACATTTTGTATCATCTCCTGGAAGCCGTTCTCAAGTTGCTCCACACTGAGCAAGTCGGGTTGATAGGTGACATCGAACAAAGTGTAAAACGACCAGTCACGTTCGGGAAGTAGACGCCCTGATTGCTGCAAACGCCGATACAAAGCTGTTCCGGGAAATGGCGTCTGTAAGGTGACCTGAAGCTCAGCAAATGTGGACTCAAGCAAGAACTGCGTCAGACGATCAATTGATTCTTCAGTTTCCCCTTGTGCTCCAAGAATAAAGCAACCATTGACGCAGACACCCGCTTCTTGAATCGCATGACATGCATCAATCATTCTGTTGAGTTCCACATTTTTCTGAGCCATGCCTGGATAGCGAAAAACCAGCGATTCGATTCCTGTTAAAATCTGCACACACCCTGCCGCAGCCAGTCGTTTTAAGATCTCAGGGCGTTCGCCAAGTCGCCAATCCGCTTCTGTAAACCACCGGATGTCCGCCTCTTCGAGAATGTCGAAGAATTCGTGAACGTCCCGTTCTCCAGCAAAGGTGTTGTCGTCCGCAAGTTCGACAAGTGCGTTTTTCTTGAGTTTTTTAATCGCAGCGAGTTCTTGACGGATATTTTTCGCAGGCTTTTCTCGAAACTGTTCTATCAATCGGCTCGCCGCACAAAAATCACAAGCGAGCGGACAACCTCGTTGAGTCTGAAGTGTGTAACGTTGGACATTTCCTAACAGGTCGAAGCGAGGCATTGACCATTCAGCTGTCCGTTGGTTGCGTCCTGCTATGTACCTCGGTTTCAAGTTTTGCCGTTCTGAATCAGCAAGGAGTTCCAACCAGACCGGTTCACCAGAACCTACAACGACAGCATCTGCATGCTGACTTGCTTCATCAGGGCAAGTGGAAACGTGCAACCCGCCAATCACGGTCTTGACGTGTTGGACACGAAAGGAATCGCTGAGAGTATATGCTTCCGTGACTGATGGTGTCAGGGCTGAAATGGCAACCAGGTCGGGCTGATCTCTTAAAACCAGTTCGACGAAGCCGTTTTGAGTCTCAACCGGGGAGTGGTACGAACTGGTCCAGGACTCTGGAAGCATCCCAGCGAGAGTGATCAATCCGAGTGCAGGAAGTTGCGAGAGCGCACTGGCACGATCCTGAAATCCTGGGAGGGACAGACCCAGTTCCAGCAAATCCGGCTTGTGGATTCGAAATCCGGAGAGTGTGATGAACGAAACATGAGGCATCGCCTCATCATAACACTTTGTCGATCACTCGGAAGAGGAGAGAGACCGTTCAATTCCATCCAAGGTATGTTACGAAAAGAGATCCGGTTTTTCGTCTGCGAAAGGGTGAAGCGGGCGGAGTTTGTTTTCTTTGGGCAATGCATCCAGAAGAGCGGCGGCGGTGCGCAGGTCGTCCTGGGTTGTAATCTTTATATTCATGGCAGGTGTTTCGACAATAGCGACCGGATGCCCCAAACGTTCGACGAGTTGTGCTTCATCGGTGGCGACATAGTCTCCTCGGCTTGCGTAAGCATCGATGAGCAGTTGTCGCTTAAAGACCTGCGGCGTTTGAGCAGCCCAGAGACCTTCTCGTGAGACGGTCTCGGCAATCGCATCGTTCTCGACACGTTTAATGGTACTCGTGATTGGAGCTGCCGGAATCGCTGCTCCGGTTCTCTCTGCCGCTTTGAAGACGGAGTCGACCCATGCCTTCGTAATCAAAGGTCGCGCAGCATCGTGGACGGCGATATAGTCGATGTCTGAGCGAACTGCTTCCAAAGCATTCAGTACCGAATCAGCGCGTTCGGCACCACCGGTGACGAGTTCGATATCCATGAACGCAATATTCGGTCGAAACTTCTCTTTGAACCATTCAAAGTCGTCCGGCGAGACAACAATGATTGCCTGCGCGAGGTCTTTATGTGCCAGGAACGGTTCCATCGACCGCAGCCAGATCGCTTTGCCTTTGAGGTCGACGAACGGTTTTTTCTTCCCAGAGTCACCGAACCGCGAGCTTCGACCGGCGGCTGCCAGAATGACTGCAAATTTCGCCATCAGTACCTCTCCGCGTCGTCACGACAATTGCTGATCAGAAATAAAGGGATCGTCATAGATTTTAGTCGTTGAAAAAGAATTCACCACAGAGGTGGCAGACAAGACTATGAATCCGCAGATTTCGCAGAAAGATCAAAGCGTCAAGAAATCACTCTGTGAGCAACGCAACGCTCTTACTCGAGAACATGACCAAAGCTTCTAAGTTGGGACACTCACTTCCACTAATCCACACTCATCAAAAAAATCATTAGCGTCAATGAGTGAAGATGAGTGTTCCAAAATTCCATTCCTTCCGACATTTTCAGTTCGAAAAAATCGACCTTCTGCGAAAATCTGCGGACAAACAGTGAATCCGCACGCAGGATTCGCGGCGAGGCTACCCGGCTAGGATTCGATCTTTGAGGGTTTCAACCAGATCTTGGAGTTCCCAAGTTTCGGTGGAGACACGAACGGTTCCCTTTTCGCTAAGTTGGTCAGCAATTTTGCGTTCGGCGGACATCACGGTGCTATGGTTACGACCACCGAAATACTGACCGATTTCACTGTAGGGAGTTTCGGTCAAGGTGCGGGCGAGGTACATCGCGAGCATTCGCGGTTGAGCGATGCTTTGCTTGCGAGACTTGGACTTCAGGCTTTCTTCATCGACTCCGAAGAGAGAACAAACAGCGGTTTCGACGTCGGCAAGCCGGATGATTCGCATGCAGTCCCGTTCGAGACGGCTGAGGAGGCGTTGTGCGACACTGACGGTGACAGTCTTTTTAGTCATCTGCCCCCAGGTTCCCAGAATGTTGACTGCACCTTCCAGTTCACGGCCATTGTTTTTGAATCGGGAAGCGATGTACTGAATCGTTGGCTCAGGGAACTTTGATTGCTGGCGCAGAGTATGACGGCGGACGATTTCTTCCCGCGTTTCTGTGTCCGGGTTTTCTAGCCGACAGACGAGTCCCGATACAAATCGGCTGATCAGTTCTTCGGACATGCGACCTAATAAACGTGGATGACGATTTGCCGTGACGACAATCTGGCGATGCCCATCTTCAAACTGTTTTAATGTGTGAAGGAATTCATCTTGAATGCCTTTCTTACCGTCGAGGAAATCGACGTCGTCGACCATCAGGATATCGACCGAACGAAACTTCTGCCGAAAACTGGGCAACGTCTTCGCGCTGAGTGCTTGAGTGAAGTAGTTTGTAAACTGCTCTGCGGTCAGTAGAAGAATTTGCAGTTGCGGATTTTCTTTACGAAGACGAAGCCGCATGGCTTCGAGGAGATGTGATTTCCCATTTCCGACATTGGAATGCAAGTAGAGTGCCCCGACCGATCCTGGCTCTGCGACGACTTGGTGCAGAGCTGCCATCGCCAATTCGTTGCATGGGCCGATGACAAACTCAGAGAGTGTTCGCGCGCGGCGACCGAATTTACGTTTTCTGGCAACTTTCGGCTCGGCTGTCGTTCTGGAGTGGCCTGCAACAGGCTGAGCTTCGTTCTGGACGTCTTTGGGAATTTCAGAGAGTGATACTTCTTGCCCGACTTCATAGCGAATTGAAGCCGACGGCCCGACGATGTGGGCGACGATTCTCTGGAACTCTGCGCCGAACTGCTGCTGTATCCATTTGACAAGATACGGTCCGGGGACTTGGACTGTTAACTCGGAACTATTCAGCTCAAGTTTGGTCGATCCCCCAAACCAGTTCTGGTACTTCCTGGCGCCTAATGATTCCTGCAGGGATTGCAGAATCATATCGACGTTCTGATCAACCGATGGTGAATCGGGCAGCATCTTGCGACCCTTCTGCGCGCAGTCCTTCTACCTCCGTATTCACCGAACGGTCACACCACAATTTCAGATGGTCGACACTCCGTTGCGACTTCGCGAGGAAGCGCGGGGGAATCGCGAAAGAAAAAAGAAAGGCACTAAAAGTGACAAAGAACCAGTCAATCTTGACTCAGTTCATGAATGGAAAAATCATACTCAACAATGTCGATGTTACAAATCAAAATGCGTTCGTCAATTGTAAAAGGACTATGAAATTTGTGGATTCATTCAAGGAAATCCCGGAGTGCCTGCGTGAACACGAATTGCGTCAAATGTTTATTTTTTACTTGCGTTGGCACGTGTTGAAAAACTGTCGATGATGTTGATCTTGACGGTTGGAAATCGGCGAGAGATCAGAGTTGAGAGTCCAGAGGCGAAAGCTGTTTTCACACTTTTGATTCTGCGCAAAAAAAACCTTCACCAAAATGATTCGGTGAAGGTTATCTGGGTTCTCAAGCCGGAGTGGGCTAGACCATCTCTTTCAGCTTTTTGAGTGCGGTCACTTTGACAACCTGACTCTCTGGTCTGGCTTTAATCATAATCTCTTCGCCAGTCCGTGGATTAATCCCTTTCCGTTCAGGTTGTGCCTTGCGGATTTTCTTTGCAACCTTCATCAATCCCGGGAAGGTGAAGATTCCAGGACCGGTATCGCTCAAGGCTTCCTGAATCATTTGCTCCTGGACTTCGAGGAAGTTGATGACATCTTTTTTGGCCAACCCAGTTCGCTCAGTCAGTTCATTGAGAAGCTGAGTTTTCGTGAGAGGCTTTGGGGCGGCAGGGGCATCATTCGCCATCGTGGCTCCTTTTAGTATGGCGGCCAATTTGGGCCGAAAGTCTAGTGCCTTGTCAGGCTTTGAATTGAGGGTTGAGCCAACAACTGCCGTGTTCCATCGTCGCACTCAACGAAGGCTCAACATCTCAACTGAAAACTCGACTCCAGCTCGTGAAACAACGGACTAAGTAGATGTTTCACCATCTTGATTGTCAATTGCTTTTTGACAAGAAACTCGACAATTTCGACGCTTTTACTGCAAAAAACAGCAGTGAAACCCGATTTGCGACCGTTCTGGCAGCTATTATTTCAATTTGGAGCCGAATTCAATCAGGCTGAGAGATATCCATTTGCGTCGAGGAATGCCACAACTTCGTCGGCTAGATCGTCAATGCTCTTTGAGTTCGAGTCCAGCACGAG
Source organism: Planctomicrobium sp. (assembly GCA_030626405.1). GTDB lineage: Bacteria > Planctomycetota > Planctomycetia > Planctomycetales > Planctomycetaceae > Thalassoglobus. Next base: position 3,484 of record DAOUPA010000227.1, on the reverse strand, counting down.
TTCTGGCTTTTCTGGGGCTTCATATGGATCATCGATTCCTGTAAAGCCTTTGATTTCACCTGCTCTGGCCTTTTTGTAGAGACCTTTGGGGTCTCGTGCTTCGCAAATTTCGAGTGATGCATCTACGAGAATTTCGATGAAGTCACCGTCGGCGAGGAGTTCTCGGACAGCATCGCGATCTGCACGGTAAGGTGAGATAAACGCTGTCAGCGTAACGAGTCCAGCATCAGAAAAGAGCTTGGCAACTTCACCAATACGTCGAATGTTTTCGGCTCGATCTTCTGCTGAAAAGCCAAGATTTTTATTCAAACCCTGCCGAATGTTATCTCCATCGAGCAGATATGTGTGTTTTCCCAACTCTGCAAGTTTGTGATCGACCGTGTTGGCAATCGTACTTTTTCCGGAAGCACTGAGGCCGGTGAACCACATCACGCAACTCTTTTGGCTTTTTATCTTCTTTCGATCGTCCGATGAAACCCGATGATCGTGCCAAGTGACATTGGTCGCTTTTTGCTCTGCCATTCTAATTCTCTCAATTGATTGTTGTTGGTGAAAAATGATTTGCAGGTCCATCGTAGAGCATGACCGTTGTGCTTGAAAGCGATGTTTCACCAAGTACCAATTAGTCTCAAGAACTGAAAATTTTGAATCGGCACGGTTTATTGATTCGAGAACTTCAAGAGTCTCGCTCGGTTCTCGTCATTTTTGAGGATGTGGTCCTTGTCCGACAAGTGACCCCGATCAGGAACGAACCTGAAAATTACGACGAGGAATGCGGTATCACTGGTGGAGCGAGGGTTACCGACCTGATAAATTACACAACCATCGACATTTCGGCAGACTCAGTTGTTCGGCCTTCGTTCAGTAAGAATGATTCCAGAATTCAACTCTTTTATTTCAATTAAGGTGAGTGCAAAGTGAACGGACCAGATTTTAATAAATCCGAATTGCTACCTGCCATTGCTCAGGACGCATCCACCGGAACGGTTCTCATGCTCGCTTATATGAATCGCGAAGCATATGAAGAAACCTTGAAGACCGGTCGCGTCTGCTACTACTCTCGCAGTCGTCAAAAATTGTGGCGGAAGGGAGAGGAGAGCGGAAATGTTCAGGAGTTGGTTTCCATTGCCCTCGATTGCGATGCGGACACAATGCTAGTCAAAGTGAATCAAATTGGAGGAGCCGCTTGCCATGAAGGGTATCAGAGTTGCTTCTTCCGCAATGTTGATCCTGAGACAAAAGAAATCTCGGTCGTTGGTGAACGTATTTTCGATCCGAGCGAAGTGTACGGCAAGAAGTCCTGACGCTTCTTGATTTTTGAAGCTTTCCTCAAACTGACATAGTGGAACGATCATGTCTGAGAATCTGTTGAAATTAGGAATTCCGGCCGGAAGTCTTCAGGAAGCGACCGCGAAACTGTTCAAGAATGCTGGCTACAACATTAAGTTTTCATCGAGGTCATACTATCCCACGATCGATGATGTCGAGATTGAGTGCCTGTTGATCCGTGCTCAAGAAATGGCTCGCTATGTCGAGAACGGAATTCTCGACGCCGGGATTACTGGTCACGACTGGGTACAGGAAACACAAGCGGACGTACACGAAGTGACGGAACTCGTTTTTTCCAAGGTCAGTCGCCGTCCTGTTCGCTGGGTGCTCTGCGTTCCGGAGTCTTCTCCAGTGAAGTCCGTGAAGGATCTCGAAGGGAAACGAATTGCGACCGAAGCAGTCGGCCTCACCAATGCATACCTCAAGAAGCACGGAGTGAATGCAGAGGTTGAGTTTTCCTGGGGAGCCACTGAGGTGAAACCGCCTCGTCTTGCCGATGCCATTGTGGAAGTGACGGAAACAGGCTCTTCGCTGCGTGCCAACAATCTTCGGATTGTTGACGAAGTTCTCCAGAGCACAACGCGATTGATTGCGAATCGTGAAGCAATGAAAGATGAGTGGAAAGAAAAGAAGCTCAACAACATCGCCCTGATGCTGCAAGCTTGTCTGGCTGCTGAAGGTAAGGTCGGTTTGATGATGAACGTCCGCCGCGCCGACCTCCCGAGAATTCTGAATGACTTGCCAGCCCTGAAAGACCCGACCATTGCATCGCTCGCTGATCCAGAATGGGTTGCTGTGAGTACAATTATCGAAGAATCAGTCGTCCGGACAATCGTTCCAGAGTTGATCACGGCAGGCGCTAATGGAATTGTCGAGTTTCCGATTTCGAAAATTATCGATCCGTGACATATTCCCAGAAGCGGTCCAAACGTCACACCTTGGAAGGCTGGTATGAGAAACTTAAGACTCAATCCAGGAGGCACCATTGGCGTGTGTGGTGCTTTCAGCGCTTTTTTCATGATGAAACTTTGGTGGAGCAAAAATGGTTCATCGGCTATTACCATTCCTGTTCTACTGATCGCTTTGATATTTGGAGTTGTTGGAAACTTTCTTTGGGCAACGTGGCTTGGCTAATCGTTCTCATCACAGGTCAGCAGCACCTCTATGAGGCTGGCACTGAGAAAGAAGAGAGTTTCCTCCAGTCAGGGAGACGTGAGGAGAGAGGAACTGCTCCAGAGACTTCGCAAAGAAGGACTGGGTGGACGCAAGGGTGAGGAGTAGAGAACCACGACGCGTGAAAGTCTCGATTCGTGGGCAATCTTTTCACAAAGTGACACGTTTCAAAAACGAGCCTTCCTTAGCCGCACACTTCAAGTGTGTGGCGAACGTTGCGAATCGTAACGGTTAGATCAATCATATCGAAATTCCTTCTTCTGGTTGAACGTTCGTTACAAACGTTGGTGAAAATCTCTTTCAACCGCTAAGAACGCATTGCTCGTCAGGACCGTACCTCTCTCATTCGCATCAACCGTCTCGGTCTGCATCATTCGTTTGGGCGGAGTGATCCGGCGAATCTGTCTGTCTCTCCCGAAGTTCTTTCAAATCGGGACTTTCCATCCACCCTTTGGTAGGTCGGCTGACGTAGGTTGGAGCATATGTCCGACCATTAATGGAGTGGACGATCAGTCAGGAGCCGTAATATAGGAACTGGAGCGATGTTAGTACTCAGCCGAAAACAGGATGAAAAGATTATTATTGGTGATTCGATCACGATCATGGTCGTGTCGATTCAAGGAGACAAAGTTCGTCTGGGCATTGACGCCCCGAAGGAAGTGAGTATCCACCGCGAAGAGGTCTACAAGGCCATTCAGAATGAGCACAGTCAAGGCGATGTGAAAGCAGCTGCGCAAGACTGAGGATCGATCGAGTTTCACTTTGGCGAAAGCCATCAGCGATGGCACTCTCTTTCCGATGAGCATTGACCGGACTGACCTGTCGTTCCACTATTGGGCTTCGCCCGTCTCTTTCTTGGTCAAAGGTTCGATGCAATCCAGGCCGATGGTTTTTTGACCGTATCCAATTCTGATTTGAAGTGGTTGGATCGATGCTTGCCAGCGTATCAATCTCCGGTTGACTTCCCATTCTCTATTGATGA
>DAOUPA010000131.1 GCA_030626405.1 Planctomicrobium sp. | reverse complement strand
TCTTCTTCGGAAAAGAATTTTCGTTCGCCAGGAGTGTCAATCCAGCCTGGATGAACGATATTGACTCTGATTCGATGTTTTGCAAGTTCAATTGCAGCGGTGCGCGCCATGTGGTCAATCGCCGCCTTCGCCATATTGTACGCCATTGCAGTCGGGATTGCGATCTTGGCGTGTGGTGAGCTAACCACGATCATCGATCCCCCCTTCTTCTGTTTGATCAACTGCTGCGAAACCGCCCGAACAGCAAAGAACGCACCCCACATGCTCACATCAACCGTCCGCTTGAAGCCTTCCATGTCGGCGTCGACCATCAATTCTCGATCACTGTAGGCAGCATTCGAAACAAGCCCGTTGATCTCGCCCCACTCTTCAACTACGTCCGCAACAATTTTTTCAATGTCGGCCTGAATGGAAACATCCCCTTGCAGGACAAGTGCGTTTCTTCCCAGCGAACGGATTTCCTCAGCAATGCTCTCAGCGGCTTCAGAATTTGACCGATAATTGATTGCCACATCTGCTCCAGCGCGAGCAAGTTCCAGCGCGCACCCTCTGCCAATGCCTTGCGAGGCACCAGTGACTAGAAATTTTTGGTTCGTCAGATCCATTTCTCAACTCATCAACAATTGCAAATTTGAACGTTCAATGACCAAGAGAATAACAAATGCGAATCGTTCTCCCAAACGAGTTCCGAAATCGGATAAGAGACCACAGTTCTCATTCGCTCTTCCGCAGACTAAGCAGTAAACTGTTGCGAGAGAACTCTGGGGAGAAAATGATGTCCATTGTTGAAGAAGCCTATCGAAAAGCCATCGATGCCATGACGCCTGCGGAGCGAATTGAGAGGATGGTCAACTTAAACGCATGGGCGCGAGAAGTGATTGAGCGGCAGGTCACTGCTGAACAGGGACCGCTCCCTCCAGAGGAACTGAAATGGAGAGTTGCATTGTGGATCTATGGAGGCAATCCTCATAGTCGCCAATTGATCGAAGAGGTTCTTACCCGTGTTTCCAATTGAAGAATTTCGCGAATGCGTCGAACGAATCGTGAAAGTGTTCACAGATCTTGAAATTCGCTTTCACCTTACAGGAGGAGCCGCCGCTGTCGCGTATGGTGACCCACGGATGACGCAAGATATCGATTTTGTGGTCGATCGCGACCAATTGAGGTCTCAACTACAACTTTTTTTTGCAGCCGCTCCGAAAGAAGTGTTTCTGTATGACGAAAGAACAGTTCGAGAAGCTGTTGAATCTGGACGTCAATTTCAGATGTTCGACATCGAGCAAGCCTTGAAGATGGACTTTTATCCGCGCGAACTCGTCGAAGGAGAGTTAGATCGATCAGTGCAAGGACATCTCTTCCAAGATCGCACATTGCCAGTTGCCTCACGACCAGACGCGGCAATCTCAAAACTCATCTGGATCAGCAAGGGTAGCGGAAAGAGTCGGCACGATTTACGGCAGCTTATGCTGCGGGCGAGTGCCGAAGAACTCGCGATTGTTCGCAAACATGCTGAAGATCGCTCGCTTATTGAACTTCTCGATGAAGTCCTCAACGAGTCAGACGAGATTGACTTTTAAGTTTCGTTTCCGGTTCACCGCACACTTCAAGTGTGCGGCGAAATTTCTACAACAATTGCTTACGACGCTTTCAACGCGGCGATCACTTCATCCGTAATCGCTTTGACGAGAGCGTCCATGTTGCCGATACCTGCTGATCCACCGTTTGCTGATGGCTGTTGGAGGTAGCCGGGGTAGCTCGGAGGTGCTTCGAACGCTTTCGTCTCAGGTGCCGGAGCGTTCATTTCCGAGTAGCCTTCACGGAAAGCCGTGTTGCCGCAGAGGTCGCAGTCTTCCATGTGGAAACGTGGATCATCGAAACCGAGTTTCTTTTTCAGGTCGAGTAACTCTCGTGATTCCCGCTCATCTAGATATGTCAGGCCACCAATCTCTTTGGACAGAATCAGAATGCGACAGTACGCATCGAGGATCTCAGTCTTCCAGTACGCTTCTTCAAGCGTCTTTCCGAAGCTGACAGTTCCGTGGTTCGTCAGGATGATCGTATTGGTTGACTTCAAAAATGGCAGAACTGTATCTGCAAACTTTTGTCCACCTGGTGTTTCGTACGGAGCGAGTGGAACTTCGCCCATGAAAACTTCAATCTCAGGCAACACACATTGTGGAATCGCTTCACGAGCGACAGCAAATGCCGTTGCGTGCGGTGGGTGGCAGTGAACGACAGCCTTTACGTCGGGGCGATGTTCCATGATTGCCAGATGCAACAGGATTTCGCTCGTTCGTTTTTTGACACCTGCGAGCTGGTTCCCTTTGAGGTCGACCATGCAAATGTCATCAGGCTTCATAAAGCCTTTACAGATCATCGTCGGACTGCAAAGGACTTCGTCCTCGCCGACACGGTAAGAGATGTTTCCATCGTTCGCGGCTGCGAAACCTTTGGTGTAGACACGACGTCCGATCTCGCAGATCCAGTCTTTGATTTCCGGGTTGTTGAAAAGTGGATGGTACATGTGTGATTCACTCTCTGGTCTAGGGTTGAGTGTCTAGAGTCTAGGGTGAAGTGTTTTGGGAAGAAGATTCCCCTCGACACTCAACCCTGGACACTAGACCTTGTTAATATCGACAACATCGAGCAATGCAGCACAGTATGCATCGATCGGTTTTTGATCTGGATGAAAAGGTGCGGAAGCTTCAGCGCTTTCACTGATTGCAATGATTGATCCTGCTCCAGAGCCAAACTCATCAAACACGACCAGCGGCTCGCCGCGTCCACCTTCTTCCCCGGTGAGAGCCGGCACATCGAGCGGCACAACGATTTTCCAGGTGCTTCCCTGAATGGAGGGATGGCACCTTGAAAGTGTCACATTGCCGATGACTTCGCCGATTCTCATTGGATGATTAGGAGTAAGGAAATAGGATTTAGGAGTTAGCAAGAACAATTGTTCTACTGAGTAATTGCTCTCAAAACATTTTTGAGTTCGAAGTACGAACGATCCGTTGGGTCGAGGCACCAGACGTTTGCTCGCAGTTGCTTTCGAACGGCTCTCACGTCGCCGGTATCGTTGACAACAACGGCTTTGACTTTCTCATTGCGATTCGCAAAACATGCTGCTCTGTGAGTCTGCTCGACAAAAATCAAGACCGTACCAACGCCGGTGCGACAAATTTCGCTGATCGCATACTTCGCCGCATCGTCAGGACAACTCAGGAGTTCCTCGCTGAATTCTCCTAACTCTGAAATCGCCGTACGAACCGCCTCTGTGTGCCGAACGATGGCAATACTTAATTTCGAATTGCCTGCTAGTGATTGCTTACCGGACTCTGACTTCTTTGTTTTTGCTGTATTGCTTCGATCAATCGTGAGCCGACGTTCACGGATGGCATCATTTGCTGCCGGTGTGACAATCGCTTTGCTCGGAATTTGAATTGCGTGCCCGACCGGAATCTTTTCTAACAATTCAGCAGTAATCACAGTTTCAGTGATCTGAATACTCTGTACAGTCGCAGTCGACGATGCTTGACTGACCACGGATTCCGCACGTTGACCCTTCGGGCTGAGTTGGCTCAGCACGTTGGCAACAATACGGTCGATAGTGGTCGTTGAAACTGTCATTTCTGTATTTATTATCAATTGCTTTCTTTGTCACACACTTTAAGCATGCGGCTAAACAGCGAATCTCTACTCGTCCGGCTGCCCGATCACAATCCAGCGTATTGGCGTGTTGTCCGCTCCGACGACTTCGCGAATCAGTTTTCCGTCCGAACAGATCATCACGTCTTGTCCAACCTGACTTCCAAGTTCATCAATCACAATAATCGGCGTTCCATCACGCCCCCGGTCCGTCAACAACGGCTGCACCACCAACATCCGCCAACCATTCAGGGAAGAATGTTTGACTGTTGCTGTCGCATGACCGATGACGGTGGCTGTTTGCATGGGTTGGTCTAGGGGGGAAGTGTCTAGGGTCTAGTGTGAGTGGAGGTTGCTAAGTGTTTTCTGAAGCCGCTTAAAATTCTGGCGAGTCGGTCAGCATTGTTTCGAGATTCGTTGTATTGTTCGTCACTGAGAAATCGTTGTCGTTTTGCGATCTCGATGTGTGACACAACTTCCATTAATGAGCCGTAGGCGATTTCTATGAACCGTGCATTATCTTTGTTTGATGTTTTCCCTGATCCCTCTGCAATGTTTGCGGAGATTGAAACCGCCGCTCTTCGAATTTGACTTGTTAGACCAAACTGTTCTTCTCTCGGAAATCGTCGTGTCATTTCGTAGATGTCATCACAGAACGAAATCGCAAACTGCCACGCATCCAACTTCTCAAACCGAAACTCCACCAATTCCTCTTCCCCCTAGACACTAGCCCCTCATCCCTAGACCACCCTCAATTCATCCACCATCACACATCTTCGTGTTCTCGTAAACGTTCCTGGGTTCGTCACTCCTTCACCGGTTGGAGTAGCGATGCTGAAGGAGAGGTAACCTTCTCCGCCGAGTCCCAGACCAGCCATTGAGGGACCGTTTTTGACAAACAGGGTCGTGTTCATCAGTTTGCCCATGACGGTCATGGCGTGAACATTTCGTGAATGGATAATGGCTGTGTGCCCGAAACCGTGTTCGAATTCGTAGGCAAGTTCGATGGCGTGCATCGTGTCGCGGGCACGAACGAATGGGATGAACGGCATCATTTGTTCTTCTGGGACGAACGGATTGTTCGTATCGGTTTCGCCGTAAAGAATCTGGATATTCGCAGGGACGTTGAGTCCAATTTGCCGAGCGAGTTCGGCAGGGTCGGCGCCAATGAAATCGCGATTCAACATCGGATGCCCGCCTGGTTCTTTAGGTGGAGCGAAGGCGAGTTTCGTGAGGGCGTCAACTTGCTGAGCATTCAAGAGGTATCCACCATGGCGGCCAACAGCTTCCATCAATTGATCGAAGATGCTCTGGACGGCGAAGACTTCTTTCTCACCGATGCAAAGCAGGTTGTTATCGAACGCGGCTCCAGCAACGATGGACTTTGCCGCGTTTTCAATGTCTGCTGAGTCATCAACGACAACTGGCGGATTCCCTGGACCAGCGACGACGGCTCGCTTCTTCGCTCCCAAAGCAGCACTTCCGACCGCTGGTCCACCAGTCACGCACAACATTCTCACTTTGCGATGATGGAAAATTTCGTTTGCCGATTCGATGGTCGGGTTACCGATGATTGTAATGAGGTTCTCGATGCCGATCTTCGCAGCAATCGCTTTGTTGAATTCTCGAACACCTTCGCAGGCAATGTTCTTCCCGGATGGGTGCGGGTTGAAGATAATGCTGTTCCCGGCAGCGACCATGTTGACGATGTTGCCTGCCAGCGTTGGCAGTGAATGCGTCACAGGCGTGATGGCACCGATCACTCCAAACGGTGCTTGCTCTTCGAGGCTGATCCCGTGGTCGCCACTAAAGCAAGTCGGACGAAGCCATTCGGTGCCAGGGACATCTTTGATGATTTGCAGCTTGGCGATTTTATGATCGAGTCGACCAATTTTCGTCTCTGCAAATTCTTTGGTACCCCATTCTTCGGCACGTTGCTCACACATTGTCTTGACGATGTCAATCACAGCGGCACGGTCAGCCACGGTTTGTTTACTTAACTGCAAGAAAGCATTGTGAGCGGCATCGACTGCCTCATCGACTGAATCGAAGACTCCATAATTCCCGCCACCGCCATAGTTCACGCTCGTAGCGGAAATACTCGATGCTGCGCCGTTCGAGACGACAGGAATGCCGTTCGGATTCGAAGCGACATGCTGCCCGCCGTTGACCTGCCGAGGGGACTTTCCCAACTCGGAAAGAACTTCTTCAACAACGGCTCGGATGGTGGTTTCAGTTGCGTTCATTATGAAATTTCCCGGTTGGGGACGATTGTTGACAATGTTTTAATTTTACCACGGAGGCACGGAGACACGGAGGATTTCTAGTTACACGACACGCCTGGTGATGCCATCCTTCATTACTGGAACATGGAAGTTCAAAAGGAGTCCTACCTTCAGTCCAGTAATTTTCAGATAGGTGAGAAGTTGAGCTTCATGAACGGGAATGATTTCAGCGACCGCTTTGAGTTCGATCAGGACTTTCTCTTCAACAATCACGTCTGCCCTGTAACCACAATCGAGTTTGATTTGTTTGTAAGTGATTGGAATTGAAACTTGCCTTTGAAATTTTAATCCTCGCAAATGCAATTCGTGACACAAACATTCTTCATATGCTGACTCCAAGAGTCCGGGACCAAGTTCTTTGTGAACTTCTATCGCTCCACCAATAATTTGCTTGGTCAGTTCTTCATTCATCAACATTATTTCTCTTTCTTCTCCGTGCCTCTGTGTCTCCGTGGTGCTTTTCTATTTTCCGTTTTCATAAATCGAACTCTCAGCAACGCGGACGTTGTCCACGATGCCGATAATCGCGCAATCAATCGGAAGTGTTTTTGTGTCTTCGGTAAAGCGAGCGCTTGACCCTTGCACGATCAGAACAATTTCACCTTCTCCGGCACCGACAGCGTCGACAGCGATGAACGTTCGTCCGGTCGGCTTGAGCGAATCTTTCTTCGCTTCATCAATCCGCAACGGTTCCACAATGAACAACGTCTGACCAACCATAGAGTCGACCTTGTGCGTTGCTGTAACGTTGCCAGTAATTTTTGCTAGGAACATTTTTGTTTACCACGAAAATCTCGTTGTGACACGACTAGTCTTGTCATATCTTTCATTCAGCCTTCAATCACTTTTGCCGTCTGTCTCGCCACCACGAGTTCCTCATTTGTTGGAACGATCCAGATTTGCACTTTGCTATCGTCTGCCGAAATCAGAGTCTCGCCACCTCTTAACTGATTTTTCTCTGCATCGAGGACAATGCCTGCGTAGGTCATTTCTTCGCAGACTTTGGCGCGGATGATGTCGCTGTTCTCACCAATCCCCCCGGTGAAGACGATGGCGTCCGCACCATTTAAGACTGCCAGATACTGACCGACGTAACGTTTGATGTCCGCGGCGTAGACATCGATTGCGAGTTGTGCTCTTTCATTGCCGTTGGCAGCAGCCTCTTCGATATCTCGACAGTCATTCGAGACACCACTAATGCCGAGTAACCCGCCTTGGCTGGAAAGTTCATCGAGGAGTTCATCGTAATCTTTGCCTGTCAGTCGTTTGACGAGGCGAAGTGCGAACGGGTCGAAATCTCCGACACGGTTGTTCTGGGGCAACCCTGATTGCGGAGTCATTCCCATTGATGTTGATTGCGACTCCCCGCCTCGCATCGCACAGATGGAACTACTGCCACCAAGATGGCACGAGATGATTTTTGCATCGTCGTTGCCGAGCAGTTGAGCCATGCGGCTACCGATGTAACGATGACTCGCACCGTGGAATCCCCAACGGCGAACTTCGTACTTTTCCGTCCATTCATGAGGAATCGCGTAGGTTCGATACTTCGCTGGAATCGTTTCGTGAAACGCTGTTTCCAGTGCCGCCACGAGTGGGATATTCGGAAACGATGCCTGCAACTGTCGCATCGCACGGACGTACGGCGGGTTGTGAGCCGGTGCCACATCCGCAAGGTTTTCCATCGCTTCAAGCAATTCATCGTTAACAAGTCGAATACCGCTCAACTTGCCAGCGAACACAGCTTTAAAACCAATCGCAGTCACTTCATCAACTGATTTCAGGCAACCGAATTCAGGATCAGTCAACTGGTCGAGGCACATCTGCACAGCGGCAGCGTGATCCGGAATACGCTGTTGTTTTTCGGAACTGTGAGTTCCAATTTCAACATCGCAATTCGAGTCTGCATCTTCACCGATACGATCGATTCCTCCACGTGCCAACTGTTCTTCTGTTTCCATGTCGAACAGTCGGTACTTGAAGCTCGTCGATCCCAAGTTTGCAACCAGTATCTTCACAATTGCTCCTTGCTGTCACACACTTGAAGTGTGTGGCTAAGCTCAACTAGAACTTTTCCATGAGTCCGTTTGCAGGTCGGGGTAGAATGTGAGCGCTGACGAGTTCGCCAACTTTTGATGCGGCGGCAGCACCAGCATCGACGGCGGCGCGGACGGAGCCGACATCACCCTTGATGATTGTGGTGACATATGCACCACCGATTTGGACCTGTTTCACCAGTGAAACATTGGCCGATTTCAACATTGCGTCCGACGATTCAATCGTCGCGATCAGGCCTTTGGTTTCGATCATTCCTATCGCTTCGTTCATCGTGTTTCCTTGATCAAAAAGTGTCTGTTGTGTGAGCGTTGCCACTTGCGTTTCCTCCAATTGCGAGGATGAACCTGTGACGGTGATTACTTGGAGCCTGCTTTCTTGGATGGCAGGATCGCGACGAGTTCTTCGTGTGGTCGTGGAATGACCTGAACGCTGACGACTTCGCCAATTTTGCTGGCTGCTGCAGCACCTGCATCAACGGCAGCTTTGACTGCGGCGACATCGCCGGTCAGGAAGATTGTGACCAATCCACTGCCGACTTTTTCCCAGCCAACCATTTCAACGTTGGCAGCTTTGAGTGAAGAATCAGCTGCTTCGATGAGGCAGATGAGTCCTTTGGTTTCAATCATCCCGAGAGCTTCGGATACTTTCGCCATGGTCTTGTTCTCCAGTAAAAAAGGTGAGTAAATGGTCTAGGGTCTAGTCCCTAGACCTTTTCAAGTTCGACAGCTGCATGGGCTGCTGTCTGCTTTTAGTAATTCAACTTTCGTTGCGTTCGTTAAGTTGATCGCGTTGCCTTCGTCGGTGTCGAGGTGGACTTCGAGTTTAATTTTGTCGTCACCACCACGAACGGAGACGTTTTCAAGAACAGTCGTGCAACTTGGTGACTCGACTCTTAGGTGCATTAAGTCTTTGTCGTTGACTCCATGAGCAGCCATGTCAGCTGGCGACATATGAACGTGCCGCATTGCACGAATGACGCCTTCCTTGAGTTCAATACTTCCATTGGGACCAACGATCAAGCAGCCGGTGCTACCAGCAACATCACCACTGATGCGAACGGGGACATCGAGTCCCAGTGAAATCGTGTCTGTAAAGGCAAGTTCGACTTGTGCGGCTCCACGGCATGGTCCCAGGATGCGTACTTCAGGGAGCATGCGACGTCGAGGGCCTACAATCGCTACGGTTTCTTCAGCCGCAAAGTAACCTTCCTGATATAACCATTTCTTTGGAGTCAGCTTGCTTCCTGGGCCAAACAGGATCTCAACTTGTTCTTCAGTGAGATGGCAATGACGCGCAGAGATGTTCACCAGAAGTGGATTCGGTTTTCCGTTCTGCGTTGGGTGACTTGGTGTTGGCACGCTTGGCTGTCCGCCAAACTGTCGACTCAACACTGAGCGAACAATGTGTTCAACATCTGTGCGTAAGATTTCGGGGTTTCCAGTCACTGACATCTTCTAATGACTCCAATCAGGATTCTTTTTGTCTTCAACTCTCTGCTCATCACTGAATTTGATTCACTCGGCGACGATTAACTCAATTCCGCTTTCCACAATTCGCGTTCGCCATTCCTCTGACGTCCCACTGTCCACGACCATTTTGTCTACTAGGCTCAGTGGTCCGAGGTGGACGAGTTCGGAGTGGCCAAACTTTGAGTTGTCGGCAACAACAATCACTTCATCCGCCGATTCAATCATTTGGCGTTCTGTTTCTGCAAGCAGCGAGTTCGTGTTGAAGAGTCCTTGCTCGGTGATTCCGCCCACGCTCATAATGAGTCGTCGGGCGTGAACACTCTTCAGGGCTTCAATCGTTAACTCGCCAAGTGCAACTCCAGTTTTCGGGTAGACGTATCCACCCAGGTAAATCAGTTCGACATCTGCCACCCCGACCAAATGGTTAACAATCGGGAGTGAATTTGTGACGACCTGCAGTCCCTTGCCAGCCAGGTGCTTTGCCACTTCAAGTGTGCTGGTCCCTCCATCCAGGATGATCGTTTCCTGGCGACCAATCAGATCTGCCGTCGCTCGGCTGATCTTTCGTTTTTCTGCTGAGGCTAAATTTCGACGGTCATCAAACGCTGTCAGTGACTCACCAACGTAGGAAGCACCCCCTCGAGTGCGCCGAACCTGACCAATACTTTCAAGATGTTCCAAATCTCGTCTTATTGTTGATTGACTCACATTGATCTCAGACGCTAAGTCGTTGAGAGATGTAAATCCCTTTAGTTGAACGACTTCCAGTATTTCTTCACGTCTTTGGTCGACAAGCACGAGCAGTTTATCCGTCGGACTTAAATTCTCTATCCTGCCAGATCATGGCTCTTGAGCCGTCAGGATTCAAGCAGTATGTTTCAAGTTGTTTCAAATTACTTCAAATTGTTTCAATAATTATTTCGCGGTTTTATGAATTATTGATTTGCATGGTCAGCGTTTATCATTTTGAGTCGACTCAAAATGTCAAAAACCCCACATCAAACTGACCTCTTTCAACGTAGTTACTGGAGCAGGTCTGCATCTCCCATTACCCTTCATTCGATTCAGGAAATCCCAACGACCGGATCAGGCGGTACAGTCCCCCCCTTCCTGTCAACAGGAAAGATTAAGCACGGCTGTCAACAGGGAAGATCTGGTACGGCTGGAAAATGAAAGCATCAGGTACAGAATGTCTATTGCACAGTTGCCAGCTCACGAAGCTTTAAAACTGACGGCATTGCGTGAAAGCCTTGCTGCGGTCATTCGCGGAAAAGACGAGACGATTGAGATTCTGCTGACTGCACTCTTCGCAGGCGGTTCCGTATTGATGGAAGATGTCCCAGGCGTCGGGAAGACAACGCTTGCCAAGGCGCTCGCGAGATCGCTCGACACGGAGTTTCGACGCATTCAGTTTACCCCGGACTTGCTCCCTTCGGACATTCTTGGCTCGTCGATCTATTCGCCCAAAGATGGTTCATTCACATTTAAGCAGGGGCCAATCTTTTGCAGTATTCTGCTCGCAGACGAAATCAACCGCGCATCACCCAGAACTCAGTCAGCGCTTTTGGAAGCAATGAGCGAAGGGCAAGCCACGATCGAAGGAGTCCGTCACGATCTTCCCAATCCATTTCTTGTGCTGGCAACGCAGAACCCCATTGATTTTCATGGGACGTACCCATTGCCTGAGGCGCAACTTGACCGATTTCTTGTTCAGCTTCAGGTCGGCTATCCAGAACAGGATATGGAGATTGAAATGCTCTTCGACCGAGCGATCACCCTTCCGATTGATTCTGTCGAAAAAGTGATGACCATTGACGAAGTTGCCACGATCCAGAGGCACGTTCGTGAAATTCAGATGGAGCGCAGCATCGCGAAGTATCTTGTGGAGCTTGTGGCGAGAACACGGAACCATCCGTTGCTGAAGTTAGGAGTCAGTCCACGTGGCAGTCTCATGTTTTTCCGAGCCGTGCAGTCGGCAGCGTTTCTGGCAGGGCGTGATTATGTTCTGCCAGACGACGTCCAGAAAATGGCGCCGCATGTTCTCGCACATCGCTTAAGCTTGACGCCTAAAGCCCGTTATGGAAGCGTCACGAAGAGGCAGGTGATTCAGGAAATTGTCAGCGAAACTCCGGTGCCAGCATGAAGCGTCGCGCGCCGTTTATGCTTCGAATGACAAAGTTTCTGGTCGGCTTCAAGTTGACTCCCATCGGTCGGATAGCAGTGCTGGGAATTTTTTTGAGTGCAGTGGGTGGTGTCACTGTCGAGATTCCGATCTATCAGATTTTCTGCGGCTTCATTTGCCTCTTTGGGATTATCGAAGCAACTGGAATTGCCCTGCGTCCTCAACTTGAAGTGAGTGCCTGGCTTCCAGAGAAAGTCACCGTCGGAGAAACGGTCACGGGTTATGTAAACGTTGTGAATCAGGGATGGTTTCCGGCTTGTGATATCATGTGCGCATTTTTCGGAATGCCGAAAGAACTCAAGCACACAGACGCCGACTGCGTGGTTCATACGATTCCCCGTGGCGAAAAAATAACATTGCCATTTACGATCATGGCAAAATCTCGTGGGGAGTTCATTCTCCCAGAGGCACGTGTGCATAGCACGTTCCCTTTCAACTTAATGCGATTTGGCAAAGCAAAAATTCCAGAGTGTGAACTACGAGTGTTGCCAACATTTTCGCCTCTCGAACGGCTGGGACTTCCGTTTTCTTACAAGTCTCAAAATATCGGGATGACTGCCGACACGCGGGCTGGCAACTCTCCTGAATACCTTGGGAACCGAGACTACATTCCCGGCGAACCGGCGAGAAGACTCGACTTCAAAGCCTGGGCACGTGTTGGTAGACCTGTGGTTCGCGAGTTTCAGGAGGAGTTTAATTCTGAAGTCGCAATCGTTCTCGATACACACCGTCCCTGGAGTTTACGGCATAGAAAGCGGGACCGACGCAAGTTGGAAGCCTCCGTTAGTCTCGCCGCCGCCATTGCACATCATCTCGATCAACGTTCGATTCCCATTGAAACGTTTCTGGCAGGCCAGGAACTGCATCTGCTTCAATCTTCTGCGGAAGCAACTCATTTCGAGAGTGTCATGGATGTCCTTTCAGAAGTGGACTTCACTCGAATCGATCAGTTGCCGCAACTGTTGCCAATGGTTTCCGAATCGTTTGAGTCTGTCACGATCGCGTTTTGCGTTTTTATCGACTGGGATGAAAACCGGGAACGTTTCACGCGTGAGATTGTCGAGTCCGGCTGCGCCGTGAAAATCTTCGTTGTGAATGACGGTCGCCAATTATCACTTCCGATTCCGAGAGATGACGACAACATCACGCTCGTTGATCCCCAGTTGATTCTCAACGGGGAGGTACGTGAGCTATGAATCTCTGGCGAACGAACATGCAAGAAAAAATCCCGCAACAGCGAATGGCTGCGGTGGCATTGATTCTCGTGCAATCGTTCACTCTGGCGATGTTGATGAATTCACTCATCTTCCCAATCTGCGCGGCGATTATCGCATGCGGTGGCTTGTTGACATATCGTCGCGGGTGGAGCATCTCACTGCCGGGTGATCGCTGGATCTTTGTGCTGATCGCAGTTTTCGTCGTAAAGTATTCAGTTGCGCCGCGACAGCTTCCATTTAATTTCGAATTTCTGTTTTCCGAGTTCGCGTACGAAGTCTCCTCATTCTGTGTTGTCGTGGAGTTGCTGATTCTCTTTCGCAAGCAGAACCAGGACAAGTTGCCGATTTCCTTCCTGGCGTTCTCAATCATGGGTTTGGTTTTCTCTGGCAACGTTCGCTTGGATAGTGTGCGCCGCGTTGGAATGCTGTTCACGGTTCAGGCATTCTTCGTTGTTTGGATGTGGTTTTCTTTGAAGTCAAGAAGAACCGTGTCGACATCGAAACCTCAGTCCAATCTCTGGCGAAATTCGGTCATGTGCGGAGTCCTGTTCGTTTCATCAATAGCGGGGACAACGATGTCAGTGTTGCTGCATCGTCACGAGCGTACGTTAGAAAACCTGATCGGAGCGTATTTAGCACTTGGTGATCGAGGGCAGGCACGAAGTGGGTTTTCGAATCGAGGTGGACTCTCTGATATCTCAAACTGGCAAAGCAATGGAGGTCATCAACTTGCGCTGCGAGTTGTCTCAAAAACAGAGCCGGGCTACCTGCGAGGGAAAGTTTTTGATGAATTCAATATGGACCGCTGGATCACGACTCTGCCGAGACGAACTCTTTTGCCTGTTTTTGAGCACGGTGAATCCTCAGCTTTGTCTGGCTCAGACCATTTCTACAAAATTGCCCATGGGTTTTCTGGAAGCAGTCTGCTGATGGAGGTCTCGCCGGTAGATAGTGAAACGGCTGGTCATTGTTTCTCTCCTCTGGATACTGTCGCAGTTCGCTGTCGTACGCGACCTATTTCGGTCGACAGAAGTAAGATTATTACACGCCCGAGTGAATATGAGAGTATTTCGTACTCCATTCTTACGAGTCCCATTCCACTACATGATCATGACGAGATCGAAGAAAACTTCTTGCAAATCTCACCATCTCTGGACGAACGAGTGAGCCGCGTTGCTGATTCATTGTTTACAGATGGCATGAGTTCCAGGAAAAAAATCCATGCCGTCAGCCATTTTTTTCAACAGAACTTCAAGTACAAACTCGGTATCGACATTCCTGACAACGAAGACCGGCTGGGATACTTTTTGGAATCTCGATCAGCAGCGCATTGCGAATATTTCGCAACCGCGACCGCGATTTTGCTTCGTCAGGGAGGTGTCCCAACTCGCTATGTGACCGGGTACTTAACGCAGGAAAGAAACGAGATCG
>DAOUPA010000159.1 GCA_030626405.1 Planctomicrobium sp. | reverse complement strand
GGTGACTGCACTCAGTTGCAGCAGCCCGACATAGTTCGCGACAGTCGACTTGGAAATCGGTTCCGGACCATCTTCGATCACGTACGTGATGCTGTGGTTTTCCGTATCCAGAATCGTCAGTGTTTCATGGAACAACCCATTGAGCAGTCGCTTCGCACCGACTGTGTCTCCAGGGATGTCTCCGACAACTTCAAGACTGGTGATGACCGGGTCTGCCCACGATAGATCATGGAAGTCGCGCACCGTTTTCCAGACTTGTTCTATTGATGCGTTGACGATTGTGGAGTTATAGCATTGATTCATTTTATAGATCTCGTAAGTTTTCGTCGGACACTTGAAGTGTCCGGCGAATCGAATTCGTCGCGAAATTGCTTCAACTATTCGCTTTCCGACGGTACGGCGATCAGATCATACTCGCGCGATTCTGTGATCGTCACCGGGATCATTTCGCCGACTTGTAGGTTCTCGCCTTGCACGTAGACAACACCATCGATTTCCGGGGCGTCGGCATAGGTGCGTCCGATCCTGACATTTGGATCGTCGGTGGCAGAATCGATAAGGCAGTCGAGTTCGTAGTCGACCATCGAGCGTCCCCAATTGAAAGCCAGCTCTTGTTGAGCAG
Source organism: Planctomicrobium sp. (assembly GCA_030626405.1). Lineage (GTDB taxonomy): Bacteria > Planctomycetota > Planctomycetia > Planctomycetales > Planctomycetaceae > Thalassoglobus. The sequence continues at coordinate 12,723 of DAOUPA010000159.1, read as the reverse complement.
CCATCAATGCTTCTTGCCGCTCGTGCTTCAATTCTTCTGGTAAGTGTCCATCCAGTTTTACGGCAGGTGTGCCCGGTTCAATCGAATACGGGAAGACTCCCATTCTTTCGAATTGAGTTTCCGTGACGAATTCTCGCAGCTCTTCGAATTGTTCATCGGTCTCGCCAGGAAACCCGACGACGAACGTTGTTCGCAACACGAGATTCGGCACGCGGTCTCGAAGTTTCTGAACCAGTTCAATCGTTTTATCACGATTGACGCGTCGCTGCATCCGTTTGAGAACCTGACTGTTGATGTGTTGCAGCGGCATATCAAGGTAAGGGATGACCTTCGTTGAGCCAGCGATTTTGTCGATCAGTTCATCGGTGAAGTTGACCGGATAGAGATACATCAACCGAATCCAGTCGAGACCTTCGACCTTTTCAAGTTCGTTCAGCAATTGAACCAGCCGTACTTCACCGTAGTAATCCATGCCGTAGTACGTTGTGTCCTGAGCCACGAGAATCAATTCACGCACGCCATCGGCGGCGAGTTCTTTCGCCTCTTCAATGACCATTTCAATCGGCTTGGTCACATGCTTACCACGCATACTAGGAATCGAACAAAACGTACAGGTCCGGTCGCAGCCTTCTGAAATTTTGAGGTACGCAAAGTGGCTCGGAGTGATTCGCAAACGTGCGCGATCATCCAGCGCCCGCACAGCAGCCGGTCGGAAGAGTTCGCGCTGTTCTGTAAGTCCCCCGACAAGTCGGTCTGCCACGCGGGTGATTTCTTCTCGTCCGAAGACACCAACAATGTGATCGATCTCCGGCATCTCATCGAGCAAGCTGCCACCGACACGCTCTGGCAAGCATCCGGCAACGATCACACCTTTCGTTTTGCCAGCCGCTTTCAGGTCAAGCATTTCCTGAATCACCGCCTTCGATTCCTTTCGCGACTCATCAATAAACCCGCAGGTGTTAACGATGACGAAATCAGCCCCTTCCGGAGCGGCAACAAGCGTGTACCCATCAATCGCCAGCGAACCGAGCATCCGTTCGCTGTCAACAAGATTCTTCGGACAACCGAGACTAATAAACGAGTATGTCCCCTTGGAAAAGTCCGTCGACTCTTCGTTCCCCGAGGTTTCAACAGGAGGATCACCGATAACAGGAAGGTCAAACATTGTGTTTTTTTGGATCGTGATTGTGAAGTGAATTCAAAAGTGAAAGTGAGTGGCCCAAGTTTCTAGCTAGGCCGACGAAGTCGGTAAGAGGCTGCAAGCAAATCGATCTAACTGAGGAGACTCCGACAACTTCACCGGTCTTGATACAACAAACTGATAGATCATAAAAAATCGGCGTTTGCCAGGTTTCCAAGGATCATACAATATAGATTGTCTAACAGCAGCCTTCTACGGCTGCGCCGCCCAGAAAAAATTCAGAGTTACCCGAGCATGTGCTCAACCGAATCGCAGTAATGCGAACAGACCCCAAATGGAACTACCAAAAGATAGTACAATACAGCATACGATCAACTCTCGCCTGACACTCACATTTTTTCTTGCTACGAAACACGCCGCTGTTGCTGCAAACAACCACACTCCCATAAACAAGCACAACGAGAAGTGCATGGCGTTAAACTGATATGTTCTCCCCAACTGTTGGGTGGTGCCGTCGAACGTGTCCCAGATCCGCGATTGCCACACTTTAGAAACGACCAAATATGCTCCAATCGGAACCATGATTGAGACGCATATCGAAACAACTGCATTACAGAAAGAGAATTTGCCTATCGAACTTGTTTGAGATTTTTTCGTGAAGCGGCTCATGATTCACTCAGATTGCCATTAAAGATTTAGAATGGCAGGTTGTTGGGGGAGCAACAAAACTCTTTCAGAGAGACCCACCCGCGCTGTACCGACAGGTATGCTAACACCTGCGAGGCGGGATTTCGACAAGAAACTACCGTTGGTTCTTGTCTTGCCGATCATTCGGCTGGGGAAAGATGTCTTGAGTGCAAATTCAGGATTTCTGGTTGTTCAGCAAGCGCCGGATTGAGTACACTTACATCAGTACCCGCCTACATATTGTGGGGTTGGAGAGCCGAAACGCTACTCCTTACTCCGCGAGTCAATTAACAGGTCTCCCCAAGGTGTCTCCTGTGAAACGTTATTCTTCCTGCCTTTTCATTCTTCCATTACTGGTTTCGGTTTCTTTTGCTGAAGAGCCAGACGCTGTCGGTCTGAAGTTCTTTGAGACGAAAATCCGCCCTGCCTTGCTCGAACATTGTGCCGATTGCCATGGTGTCGATGAACAGGAATCGGAGCTTCGTCTCGACACACCTGCTCATCTCATGGCAGGAGGACAGTCGGGACCGGTTGCGATTCCAGGTAAGCCGGGTCGTAGCTTGCTCGTATCGGCGATTCGTTACAAAGACGAGAACCTTCAGATGCCGCCGGACGAGAAACTTCCCGCCTCGGTCATCGCTGACTTGGTGAAGTGGATCGAGATGGGCGCGCCGATGCCGAAGTCAGAGATGATTGCGAAGAAAACGAGAATCCCGTTCGATCTCGACAAAGCTCGCGAGCATTGGTCGTTTCAAGTCCCACAGCGACCAGCGTTGCCTGCTGGTGATGACGTTTCCAATCCAATCGACAAACTTGTCTTCGCAAAGTTGAAAGAAAAGGGACTCACCCCCGCTGCTCCAGTTTCGAAACGAACTCTGCTGCGTCGGACGTATCTCGATCTCATCGGACTTCCTCCAACGCCGGAACAGATTCAGGCGTTCCTCAGCGATGAAAGTCCTGACGCATTTTCGAAAGTTGTCGATGAATTACTTGAGTCACCGCATTACGGCGAACGCTGGGGGCGGCACTGGCTCGATATCGCGCGGTATGCTGACTCGAATGGTCTCGACGAAAACGTCGCCCACGGCAACGCATGGAGGTATCGCGATTACGTCATCGCAGCTTTCAATTCCGATAAGCCATTTGATCAATTCATCCGCGAGCAACTCGCTGGCGACCTGCTTGATGGTGATGAGAAAGCAAAGCACGAGCGTCTGATCGCGACCGGATTCCTTTCGCTCGGTCCCAAGGTTCTGGCGGAAGTCGATGAGACGAAGATGGAAATGGACATCATCGACGAACAGATCGACACGACCGGTCGCGTCTTTCTGAGTTTGACGTTCGGCTGTGCCCGGTGCCACGATCACAAATTCGATCCGATTCGCGCCGACGATTACTACGCTCTGGCAGGCATCTTCAAAAGTACGACAACGATGGAATCGTTCAAGAAGATCGCAATCTGGAACGAAAACATCATCGCTTCACCGGAGCAACTGAAAGAAAAAGAAAAACACGACGGACAGGTGACCGCTCTGGAAACCGAAATCGCAGCGCTCACGAAACAGGAAGCAGATGCGAAAAAAGTCACCAAGCCGGTTGAGACGACCACGAAAGTCGACGCCACTGGAGAGAAGAAGACGGAAGTCACCACAGAGGAACCTGAAACACCAGCAGAAACGAGTGAAGCCCAACCCACAGTTGCAGAACAACTCAAAACACTCAAAGCGAATCTCAAAGAACTGAAAACTAAGGCTCCTGAGCTTCCGTCTGCGATGGGAGTGACCGAAGCGAAGCCGACGGATGTCCCGATTCACGTACGCGGCAGCCACCTTTCACTCGGCCGGGATGTCTCGCGCGGAATGCCGCTCGTGCTTTGTATTGATGAGCCGGAACTCCAGGCTCCCGGAGAAAGTGGGCGACTCGAACTGGCAAACTGGTTGGCCTCGCCGACTCATCCGCTTACGTCCCGCGTCTGGGTGAACCGAGTCTGGCGATGGCATTTCGGAACGGGACTCGTCTCGACAACAGACAACTTTGGAATTCTCGGACTCAAGCCGACGCATCCAAAATTGCTCGACTGGCTGGCCGTCGAATTCGTGGAGAACGGTTGGTCGACAAAAGAACTTCATCGCCTGATTTTGTTGTCGAAAACTTACCAGATGAGTTCCGCCTTCAACGAGAAAAACGCTGCCATCGATTTGGAAAACCAATACCACTGGCGAACGAAACAACTCCGCATGGAAGCCGAAGTCTTTCGTGATTCCCTCCTCGCTGTGAGTGGTCAGCTTGATACCACGATGGGTGGCTCCATGCTGCATGTGAAGAACCGAGAATTCATCTTCAACCACACTTCCAAAGATGAAACGAACTACGATTCGAATCGACGTTCGATCTACCTCCCGGTCATTCGCAACAACCTGTACGACGGCTTTTCCCTGTTCGACTACACCGATGCGTCGGTCTCCAATAGTAATCGGGACACCTCAACCGTCGCACCGCAGGCGTTGTACGCCCTCAATAGTGATGTTGTCCTCACCGCCGCCGAGCAACTTGCAAAACAACTTCAAACTGACGCACCAGACGATACATCGCAGCGAATCCGTTCACTCTTTGAGAAAGCCTACGGTCGTCTGCCGACTCCACAGGAAACAGCTACGATTTCCCATTACATTACCCAGTTAATTCCGACCGTCGAAAATGAACTCTCCGCCTGGACCGTTGTTTGCCAAACGATTCTGATTTCGAATGAGTTTATTTATGTCCAGTAAGCAGAGTGTTGTTGCAATTGGTCGGGGCGAGTATGACACCTCAACTTAATTACCGGATAGTTCTATACAGCCCGTTTTCACTGCTGGACAAGCCAGCAGTGGCACACGCATTTTAGGCTGTGCCGAACTGCCAGGGATTGAGTGGCAAGGTCGGACGAATCACGGACATTTTGCACATGGTTGAAACTGCTCAGGAAGATTTTATGACACATCTCTCTAATGAATACCGACCTTCGCGTCGGTGTATGTTGCAGTCGTCTGCGGTCGGTTTCGGTCACTTGGCGCTGGCGGCGTTGCTTCAAAGGGATTCCGTCGCTGCCGGGAAGGCTCTCCCGCAGCCGCCGCAGCACTTCACTCCGCGTGCAAAACGTGTCATCTTTCTGTTTATGAAAGGTGGTCCATCGCACATGGACACATTTGATTACAAGCCGAAGCTTCAAGAAGACGACGGCAAGGAACTCCCTTTCGACAAGCCCCGTGTTCAATTCGCCCCAACAGGTAAGCTGCTCGGCTCGCCCTGGAAGTTCAAACAGTATGGGGAAAGCGGACTGCATGTCAGCGAATTGTTCCCGCATGTCGCGCAGCGAATCGATGACCTCTGTGTGTTGAATTCAGTCCACGGTACTAATGCCGCACACGGCGGTGCTCTGCTCAAACTGCATACCGGCAGCGATGCCTTCGTTCGTCCCAGCATGGGTGCCTGGGTCAACTATGGACTCGGTTCCGAAAACGAAAACCTGCCTGGTTTTCTGACGATCTGCCCGACGCTCGCACATGGCGGGGTGAAGAACTGGGGATCGGCATTTCTACCAGCGGCGTGTCAGGGAGTACCGCTGGGAGTTGCCAGTAAGCCATCTCTGGAAGCGCATGTGAAGTACATCAAAAACCAGAAATGGTCGAAAGACCTGCAACGTTCTCAAATCGATTTGCTCAACAGCATGAATCGTCAGCATCTCGAACGCTCTGGGCCTGAGTCGGCATTGGATGCTCGGATTCAGTCCTTCGAACTCGCTTTCAAAATGCAAACCGAGATGCCGATTGTGCAGGATCTTTCACAAGAAACCGAAGCAACGAAATCGCTATACGGTCTCGACAATACCATCACAGAAGATTTTGGACGGCAATGCCTGATGGCTCGTCGTTTTTCCGAGCGCGGTGTTCGCTTCATTCAAGTGACGCACAGCGACTCACTCGTTCAATGGGATCAACACGGAAACCTCAGAGAAGGCCACAGCAAGAATGCCCTCGAAGTCGACAAACCCATCGCCGGTCTTCTCACCGATCTCAAGCAACGCGGACTACTCGACGAGACCCTCGTTCTCTGGGGCGGTGAATTCGGACGAACCCCGACCGCACAAGGCAAAAACGGACGCGACCACAACCCGGAAGGCTTCACAATGTGGATGGCAGGCGGCGGCGTGAAACCGGGCATTCGCTACGGTGCCACCGACGACTACGGCTACTACTCTGTAGAAAACAAAATGCACATCCACGACCTCCACGCCACGCTCCTGGCCCTGCTCGGTCTCGAACACGAACGCCTCACCTACCGCTACGCCGGCCGAGACTTCCGCCTCACCGACGTCGCCGGTCACGTACATGAAGAGATCTTTGCTTAGGATCGGTGACAACAAAGGCTCACCTTGTTAATCCGTAAAAGGTTGAAGGGTAATGAATACCAATGAAGAGCGCTCGCGGCATTCCCGTCGTGCCATGTTGTGCAAAGTGACTGGAAGTCTTGTGGGAGCGGCATCTCTGGGATTCGCTGCTCCGTTGTTGGCTCAGGAGAAACAGCGGAAGAAAACGGAATTCCAACTCGCGTGTATGACGCTGCCCTATGCGCAGTTTCCATTGAAACGCGCGCTCACAGGTATTGCGGCGGTGGGTTATGAGTATGTCGCCTGGGGAACTTCTCATCGAGAAACTGAAGGGGGCAGCCGCGTGCCTGTGATGCCGACCGATGCTCCGCCTCAGCAGGCTCGGGAGTTGGCAACGGTCTGTCGCGACCTGGGGCTGGAACCGTTAATGTTGTTCTCGACGGTCTATCCTGAAGCAAGCGACGGACTGAAAGTCTTGACTCAACGCATCAAACAGGCGTCGGCGGCTGGCATCGGGCAAGTGCTCACATTCGGTCACACCAAAGGAGGTAGCCGCAAGTTGTGGATCGACCGCTTCAAAAAACTCGGTCCGATTGCTCGGGATCACGGAGTCCTGATTGTCGTGAAACAGCATGGCGGATCAACAGGCACCGGCGAGGTCTGTGCGGAGATTATTCGGGAAGTCGATGACGAAGGTATTCAGGTCAACTATGACGCCGGAAATGTGATGGACTATATGAAGCTCGACCCGATTCCGGATATTAAAAAATGTGCAGATGTCGTCCGCAGCTTTTGTATGAAAGATCATCGCAACTGGCCGAAGAATCAGGACTGTGGACCCGGCTTCGGTGAGATCGACCACTATCGCTTGTTGCATCCCGTCGCTTTTACCGGACTGGAAATGCCTCTTTGTTGCGAAAACATTTTCGCACCGATTATCGATCGCCCGCAACTGCCCGAAGGTGTTGATGCTTTGGCCCGGCAGGTTCGCGAGTATCTGCAAACCGTCATTCAGGGGGTGCAATCCTGAGCCGGTTCAATTTCAATGTGTTGCAGTCTTGCTTTCTTCTGTGTGGGGCGTTGGGTGTACTCTCTGTTCCCTGCGCGGCGCAGCAAGGAAGTCAAAGTCACCTCGGGCAAGCGATCACCCCTCACGAAAAAACCATTCATCCTTTCAATGGCACTGACCTGAATGGATTCACGAAATGGCTTGAAGAAACCGGCTCTGAAGATCCTCAGCAGGAGTACCAAGTGACCGATGGAATGGTCCATATCGGTGGTCGAGGCATGGGATGTTTAGCGACCGTCGATGCTTACAAAGATTACCATTTAAGCCTCGAATACAAATGGGGCAAACGAACCGATGGTTCGAAGTACGTGCGAAACTCCGGTATCCTGCTGCACGCAAATGGTCCTCCGGGGAATGCCGGAGGGAAATGGATGGCATCGGTCGAATGTCAGCTTGCTCAAGGCTGTGAAGGTGACGTGATCTGCATTCAAGGGCAGGACAAAACAGGGCAGAAATATCCGGTCACTTTAATGAGCGAAACTCGCATGGCAAGCGATGGACGAACGCGCTGGCAACCGGGCGGCACACAGGTTCAATATTCGGGAAAGCAGTTTTGGTGGTCCAAACATCAAGTCGATTTTCAGGAACTGCTGGATACTCGCGGCTCAGAAGATGTTGCCAGCCCGCTGGGAGAATGGACGAAAGTCGAGTGCATTTGCGATGGCGACCGGGTTACGATAAGAATAAACGGAACGGTCGTGAACGAATGCTTCAATGTCTCTCCGTCAGTTGGAAAGATCTTGTTGGAGAATGAAAAGAACGAAATCTATTTTCGAAATATCGAAATTCAACCTCTTAAAAAAACCGCCCTTCAAAAGGAGACTCCATGACCGATAACTTGAACGTTCCCTCTTCTGCGACGGCGTCTCCTTCCTCACCATCTCGGCGTCAGTTTATGGAACAATCACTGACAACGGCAGCAGCGACAGGCTTGGCAATCTCAACCGCTCCTGCAGTTGTTTCGGCTGCCTATGCTTCGGGAAGTGATGTGCTGAAAGTCGGTTTGATTGGTTGTGGAGGTCGCGGGTCAGGTGCAGCTCGGCAAGCACTTCAAGCTGATCAGAACGTGAAGCTGGTTGCAATGGGCGACGCTTTTGATGATCGGTTGCAGTTGAGTTTGAAAGTCCTGTCGAAAGCAAAAGAAATCAGCGAGAAGATCGATGTCCCGAAGGAGCGACAGTTCGTTGGATTTGATGCCTATGAAAAAGTCCTGGCGAGCGATGTTGATGTCGTCTTGCTCACCACACCTCCGCACTTTCGCCCGATGCACCTGAAAGCAGCCATTGCTGCTGGTAAACATGTGTTCGCTGAAAAACCGGTTGCCGTCGATGCTCCTGGAATTCACTCTGTACTAGAAACCTGTGCCGAAGCTAAACGGAAAAACCTCTCGGTCGTGTCGGGACTTTGCTTGCGCTACGATGGTGGATTCCGAGAAACGGTCGCACGCCTGCACAACAATGCCATCGGCGAAATTCACACAGTCGTTGCGAACGACTACCGTGGTTCCATCTGGGAGAAGCCGAGGCAAGATGACTGGACGGACATGCACTTCCAGATGAGAAACTGGTACTACTACACATGGCTCTCCGGCGACTTCAACGTGGAACAACATGTGCATTATCTCGATGTCGGTGCCTGGCTCTTGCAAGGTTATCCGGTCAAGGCCATCGGGTTGGGTGGTCGGCAGGTTCGCACCGCTGCGAAGTACGGGAATATCTACGATCACCATAGCATCGTTTATGAATATGAGAACGGCGCAAGACTCTTCAGCAATTGCCGACAACAAAGCGGCTGCAAAAACAACATGAGTTGTTTCGCAGAAGGGACCAAAGGAAGAGCGGAAGTCTCGGAACGAAGGATGCAAATTGAAAACGGCGAGACTTGGAAATTCAAGGAGAAAGTGAAGAACATGTATCAGGTGGAACATGACGAACTCTTCGCTGGAATTCGCTCCGGAAACCCGCTGAATAACGGGGAGTACATGGCGAAAAGCACGTTGCTCGCCATCATGGGGCGCATGGCGTCTTACACCGGACAGGAAATCACCTGGGAGCAGGCATTCAATTCAAAGCTGGACCTTTCTCCAGAGAACTATGCCTGGGGACCCGCTCCAAAAGTTGAAATTGCCATCCCCGGTATCACAAAGTTTGTTTAACTTCGAGTCAGATCTAAATGAATGACAAACCACGATTGCTGATTCTCGGCGCGCACCCTGACGATGCGGAATACGCCGCTGGTGGTCTGGCAACCAGATACAGGCAACTTGACAAAGAAGTGAAGATGGTCTCCGTCACCGATGGGTCCGCTGGACATCATCAACGATCACCTGAAGAACTGATTCCGCTGCGTAGAAAAGAAGCTGCCGCTGCCGGGGCCGTCATCGGTGCGACCTACGAAACCTGGGATTTTTCAGACGGAAAGTTACAGCCGACTCTGGAAGTACGCGACCGAATTATCGCTGAGATCCGCGAGTACCAACCAGATTTGGTGCTCACGCATCGCCCGTTTGACTATCACCCCGATCACCGCGCAGTCGGACAGTGCGTTCAGGATGCGTCGTACATGGTGACGGTCCCGCACATCGTGCCCACTGTCCCTGCCCTGCGAAAAGACCCGGTCGTTGCTTACCTACCAGATTTGTTTAGACGCCCGGTTCCTCTTCGCCTGGATGTCGTTTTAGATGTCGCCGCCGAACTGCGCACAATCAGCCAAATGCTGGCCTGCCATCGGTCGCAACTCTTCGAATGGCTCGCCTATGAAGGAGGAATACTGGAGACTGTTCCTGATGCCGAAGACGAGAAGTTAGACTGGGTCGAAACCTGGGTCGGCAATCACATTCGCCCAAGAGCGGATCGCTTTCGAGACGGACTCATCACACGACTTGGTCCTGAACAGGGCGGACAGATCGAGTTCATCGAAATGTTCGAAATCAGCGAATACGCCGCACAACCAGATGCAGCGAACTTGTCTCTCCTCTTTCCACAAGCTTTGCCCGTCGGCTGCCACTGAAATTTTCAGACACACCTGTGGCCCCCACGGTTGACCCAGAAAATCATCATTTAGGGTGACGCATCTGTAGTAGGATGTAAAACGAACAACATGATACTCGCAACATTCCACCGGCTTTGCCGTCTCAGGAAGAAGTAACCCGAGCCACTCATGCTGCACTCAAACCCCGTCCTCAACAGACCAGCCGGATTGGCGAACATCGACTAACAAGTGCCCCGTCATATGCACTGCTCATTCATTTCTTTTTTCTCCGTGTCTCTGCGTCTCCGTGTAGCTTTCACTCTTTAGGACGATGAACGATGCGACATCTTCAGTTGTTCGCTCTGCTGCTCTTCTTTCCACTCTCGGCTTTTGGTCAGGCGAAGATGCCGAGGGTGCAGATTGTTTTCCTCATACCGGCTGACGTTTATGTGCCTGCCGGTGTTTCTGAGCGGATGACGCAGACCGCCGACTACACCGAAGCAATGTTGGTCAAGTGGATGAAACTGTGGGACTACCCACCGCAGCGCGAGCGCATCTTCCAGCGGAAAGCCGATGGCAGCGTGAAGATTCTCTTCGTCAAAGCAAAAGAGACTCTCGCGAGTGGAAAATTTCCGCTCAAAGGTGGAAATCTGGCCCGCAAAGGGAAGCTCCTTGCGAAAGAGAAGTACAAAGTTTCCCCAAACCTTGATGTCTGGTGGGTCTGGATTTATGTCGGTGATCCACCGATCAGGTACAGCAGTTATTCCGGCTCGGGTAGCGCAGGCGTGGGCGGGTTGTCTCAAGTGAACTATACGAATCTGCCGGGAACGATCTCTGTTCAGGATAAGTTGGCGAATTCACTTCTGACCGATTTGAAATTCAAAGGGACCATCCACGAATTCGGTCATGCACTCGGACTTCCACACAATGGACCGCTTGAGAAACGTGATCTGGGCATGCCGCTGATGGGAGCGACGATCACGAATTATCGAAGAACAATGAAAAACCAGGAACAGAGGGGTTTTGTTTCGGAAGCATCGGCAGCAATTCTATGGAAGCATCCACTCTTTACCGGAACAGCGCGGCAACGGTACATGATTCCGAAGGTGCAGTGGCACGAGATGATTCTTAACAGCGACGCCAAGAAACGTGTGGCTCACCTGACAGGGCGAATCACTTCGAACATCCCGGCACACAGTGTGATCGTTTACGACACCGCATCTGACGTGCGCACGCAGTACTTTCAAAAACCGTATGTTGCTCGCATAAAGAAGGATGGAACGTTCGACATCACAATCAGCGAACCGGTCGGTGTGAAAGCAACCGGAGTCTTGAAAGTCCTAGCCTGTTGCGAAAACGGAACGATGACTGGCGACGGCAAAGGTCGCGGACTTCCAAGCGCTTATGAGATGAAGTACCGAACCACGCGCACCGGATATCAGTTGATCAAGTGAGTTAATCGAAGTGAAGTCCACTGGCATCGGCGCGATACTAATTCTCACGCTCCCCAACGAGTCAGCTTCGAGCTATTGAGCCTGATAATTATGGCTTTACGTTAATTGAAAGTGAGCCTTCGCACTCAAGTCCACTTTGTTGCAGGTACATTGCGTGAGAGTTGGTTCAACCAAAAGAAGCGAGTGACTTTCTGAATAACTGATCAACTCATCCGTGATCTTTTCTGATTCAACCAGACAAGTGGCTTCTCGATCATCATGCAAAGAGAGTTGGTGTATCGTATGGAGAACATCGAGAACAACATCGTCGATGCAACGAACGGATTGAAGGTCGATGACGATATGATTCCCGGAGTTAAGCTTGAGCACTTCAGATACCCGAACTGGTAACGTGTTCAAACGCCATCTAAGACTGGGATTCAGAACTGAGAACATCAGAGAATCGTCAACGAGTTTGGATTGAAATTCAGCGAAAGAGTGAATGAGTTCCATTGGAATATTCCAGCACGACAAGGATTCCGCGTCTCAAAGATAGATTTGTATTTCATCGCGAGATCGATAACTGTGAATTCCGGATGAGTTTTGCTTGCATTCGGAGACCGGTCGTATCAGTTACAGGTTTTTTTCACCTGCCTGCAAAGGAAGCGGCTTGTCCCGGCCTTGTTTTTCCAACGATTTCTCTTCGCCTTCAATGCTAATCTGCGGAGTGAATTGTGCTTCAAACGTCTGTTGGGGTTGCCAGAAGCATCGGTGGTTGCGAATATGTTTGTATGGCGAAGTGCCAAAGCCCACCTCATTCAATCTTTCCACGCCCTCTCTAATTTTATGAAGTTGCCCTGCCTCAATTGGTCTGTTGTTTCGTCATGTTTGTACCTCTTCGGTTCATTCATCTTCAGCTCAATGTTCGTAAATGCGGGAGAGATTCCTAAGGCAGAAATGGAGGTTCAGACGGCGATCGATCTGAGCATCTCTAAAAAGCTGGCAGAAGAAGGAATCTCCCCTGCCCCGACCATTGGCGATGGTCTTTTTCTGCGTC
>DAOUPA010000706.1 GCA_030626405.1 Planctomicrobium sp. | reverse complement strand
GCGAATCCGTCTCAGGAGCATCGATTCCCTCAACAGAATGGTATATTTGGCGCAGTGGGGATGTCAGCCTCAATCAGATCGTGACCACACTCAGATAATCGACAATCTGTAAGCGGAACGTTTATTTGTTTCATTCGAATTTTTCAGTCGTGCAGGTGTGGACGGACGAGAACCGCTTTCTCGGGGCGATACTTGTCGAAGATATCGAACAGTTCGACCGCTTCCTTCGCGGTGCCTCGCTTGACCTCGATCTCACCGCTCTTGACGAGTGTCTCCAACGATTCGCTGCTGAGATAGAGCTTAGCCCATGTCTCACCTGATAACGAAAGAGTAATATCAGCAGTTTTGTAATGTTTGTCCGGATCAGGAAGATATTCAGCCACGGCGCGGCGAACGTGGAGGGCAACGGGTTTGTTATCACCGGTGAAGTTGAATTGAATCACCTTATCGGTCGCTCCGCTCTTTTTCGGGTCGAGACGAATGCGAAAGTAATCGACGAACGTTGCTGGCTTCGCCTCTATGACTTTGGGGTGGGGCGGAATGAGCCGAGGCACGGTTACTTTGCTTTCCAGCGCCAAGGCGGCGGTCAGCAAATGTGATCGTGCATTGGCACCCGTGGACAGATAGGCCAGTTGTCGCAGGATCTCGGCCTTAAGTAGCCTTGCTTCCTTGTCCTGAGAATTCAGACGATACACGTAGTTCACCAGTTGCGCCGCCCACGCGAATTCTTTCTTCTCCATCGCGGCCTTCGCCTCGGCGAGGACTTTATTTCGACCGCCGATGAGTTTTACCAGACGCTTGGCTTCTTCCTTGGGCGATGGGCGAAAGATCGTCGCCGCGTCGCCGTTGTACCAGCCGACGGCGAAGTAGAAGATCGCTGGAGACTGGAAGGATAATTCGCCATAGCTTTCAAAATTGTGCGGATCGGCGGCGAGGTAATCCGGCATCTTGATCATGTGGCGCAGATCCTCCGGGCCGTAACCGCCGACGATGAGCCGCAACGACTGATCCAGCACAAACGAAATCCCGTCCATATAATTTGTCAATGTTTTGAGGACTTTTTCTTTGCCAATGATCGGGCGATGCGCGTATCCGACCAGCGCCTCGGGTTCGAGGTCACGGACAACCTTGACGCACTGATACCACTCGCGCGGATCGCGATAAAGGTCGCCACGGATGGAGTAGAGGTTGGGTGGAGTGCTCCAGAGGGCATTTTCAATACAGATCTTCCGGTCGGGTAACCAAGCGGTCGTGTGGGCTTTGTCGTCAGTTCCGTAGCGGGTGAAGAACTGCATCTTGATCCCGAGTACATCGAGCACTTCACCATCTTTCACCGGCTTGTTCACCGGAAGAAAGGCCATCTCCCCCGACGACAGATTTGTGGGGCTGAACCAGGCGTCAGGCCCTTTGTCCGGTAGGAACTGATTGAATTGCTGGAGGGCTCGGGATGTGAGCAGCGGTCCGATTTCTGGATAGAACGCAGGGGCTCCACCTCCGGTCATATTCTCAGCGACAATCTCATTCAAATCCGGATGGCCGATCACCATCACGTCCTTGTTACCCTCGGCCATGACGCCCGCACCGAAGCAATAATGCGTGTGCCCATAAACGATCGCTTTAATTGGTTTCTGGCTAAATGTGCGAATCGCTTTGAGAAGCTTCTTGCCGTCTTTCTTGGTGTCACCGGTGTCGAAGACAATGAGTCCTTCCTCAGCCTCAACGACAATGCACGCCGAGATGAGGTAACCCCCGAGCACGTAAACCCCCTTGGCAGGTTTCTCGATCTCAGGCCCGCTCGTCCACCCTGTCTTCGGCAGTTGATCTAACACATCCTTGTTGACGATTGCCCCGTTGGGCGCATTGACCAAGGTGACCGGAGCCCCCATATACCGACTTGATTTTGCAGTTGGCGCGTTGCTGTTGCCTGATTTTGCATTGTTCACCGTCAGCAGCTTTTCAAACTGCGGCGTCTTCCACGTTTTCATCTTTTCAAGATCAGGCGAGTAAATGCGGAACATGCCGTTAAGACCAATGTCTTCTCGGTTGATCGGAAGCCAGTTTTCGTCCGGCACACCTTCGGGCTTTGTAGCGCTAACATATATCTCGATGCCACCATCGGCATTGAGCTTGAAGCCGGCGTTCTCGCCGACGCTGTATTTTTTGCGGTCATTCGGAATGAAGAAGCCATTCTCCAGATCGTAGAGTGTCAGTGACCAGAACGCCGTAGCCGGTGGCAGCTCATCCTTACTCATCCTCATCACATAGTCGTGCTGGGCGCTCATCGGCTTACCATCGCTTGTTGCGGTCGGGATATAGCGAGCCTGATATGCAGGCAGGCCGATCGGCCCAAGCACCGACTGAGTGACCTGCGACTCAAGGTCGATCTTCCCCTTGGGCATGAACATCTGGGGCGTGACTCGCGCCAGCACCACGGGATCCGTCATGTTGTCCTCAAGCGCGTGCTTGGACACTTCAGCGGCGACCTCGCGGAATAGTGAGCCATCGAGCTTGGCGACCTTGGTTGCATCAAAAGGCGTACCGGGTTCCACGCCGAGCGGCTTGTAGGCTGCCAGCACGCCCTGATCCATGGCATTGTTTGAATCAAAAGTCGTGTGATTAAAGACAAACTGCATCACTTCGAGCAGGTTCGTCGCAAACACATCCCCATCCGTCTTGCCAAAAGCCGGAAACTTCGTATCGCTAAAGTCTTTGGCCTGTTTGCCCTGAAACT
>DAOUPA010000657.1 GCA_030626405.1 Planctomicrobium sp. | reverse complement strand
GCTCCACGGTGTTATAGTTTTCATAGAGACGCGGCTCGTACTGTGACGTCTCGCCGGCCAAAAAACCATAAAAATACTCAAACCCATACCCGTTTGGCCATCGGTCCTTTGGCCCCATCGCAGTCGTCTCGGTTGCTGGTGTGTTGTGCCACTTGCCAAAAGCCGAGGTGTGGTAGCCGTACTCCTTAAGAACCTCAGCCATCGTCGCCGCAGTTTTTGGCATGATGCCCGTGTAGCCATCAAAAGCGACCGCGCGTTCAGCAATTGTCCCAGATCCGACTCTTGTGTGATTACGTCCAGTCAGCAGTGCCGCACGAGTCGGTGAGCAGATTGATGTTGTATGAAAGGCATTGAAACGAATTCCTTCTTTCGCCAATCGGGTCAGCGTGGGCGTGTGAACTTCCCCTCCAAAGGTGTCGGCGACACCGAAGCCAATATCGTCAATCAGAATGATCAAAATGTTCGGCGAATCCGCTGGCAATCGCTGCTTGGGTGTTCCCCATTTCATCGTGGAATCTTGAAGTCTTGGCTTCGCGATACTGGCTGATGGCGTCGGCGGAAACGGTAGAATATCTTGAGCACTTGCGGGCCCAGGTGCCGACAGGCTTACGACCAATAAGAGAGCTGCTGCTAATAAAGAGTGAAACTTGAAAATCATGGTCGCAATCTCCCGAGGTATTCTATTTGTCTTGCACAAAGTGGCAGTCATATTTTCTGAAATCATACATCTGTCTGTTTTCGTTGCGTCCTCCGAGCTGTTCTGCCGAATCGGCAGGAGAACAATCTGCTTCGATTTGCAATTCGGTTTTGCCCTCTATCACGTGCTTCTAACTTGTTGTAAGTGGAGGGCGATCCGGATTGCCTCCTCGCCGCAAAACAACTCTCTGCCATCCATCGCAAGCTCTAAACCTGCGGTGTTGTCTGCACTCGTTGTCCGTTTTCCTTGACATTTTCGTGGTACACATGAATATCGCGCTGTGGAAAGGGTATCGATATGCCACTGCGATCAAACTCCTCTTTGACGGCCCTCGTGATGTCCCAGTAAACCGTCCAATAGTCGGCAGTGTTGCACCAGGGACGGCAAACAAAGTTGAGGGATGAATCGGCCAACTCGTGCAACTGGATTACTGGAGCCGGGTCGTCAAGCACCAGTTCATGTTGCTTGACTAAGGATTCGAGAATACTCTTAGCCGTTTGGATATCGTCCTCATAACCGATACCGAAGACCATGTCGATGCGCCGCGTGTTGCTGGCCGTAGCGTTGGTGATGGTACCTCCCCAGATGTCGTTGTTGGGAACGATCATCACTTTGTTGTCGAAGCTGCGGACGTGAGTCGAAAACAGTGACACTGAATCGACGATTCCGGACACGCCGGCTGCTTCGATCACATCCCCCACATCGAACGGCCGATAGGCCAGGATGAGCAGTCCACTCGCGAAATTACTCAGCGTGTCCTGCAGGGCAAAACCGATAACAAATCCCATCGCACCGATGGCCGCCAGCAGCGGCGTGACATTAACTTCCAGGGCCGCCAGCGCCACAATCAGTCCGATCACCATCACCAACTGTTTGACAAACTTGCCGAGGAAGTTGACCATCAGCTGAGACGCGTTTTGAACACGAGACGCTGCATGGCGTACAAGCTTGGAAACGATGCTTGCCGCGAAATAAAAGGCAATCAACAACACCAAGAACTTGGCGATGTTCCATCCCCAGCGTTGCCCTCCTTGCTCGGACATGAGCCAGCCACGAAGCACCGCCCAGGCGGTCGCCGAATCGGTGACGTCGACGGCAACGCCTGTGAGTGCGCCGACATATTGTCGATAGGATTCGACGTCTCCGCCTTTCGCCTCCAACTCACCGAGCACGACGTTCAATCGCTGCAAAAGCTGAGCTTTCTCTTCTTGTAGTTGTGGCAGTGAGTCCACTAATTCCCGTTCGGTTGCTGCATCGGCCTCCTTGACTGCACCTGCGTCCGCCTCAGACCCAATAGACTCCTGCGTGGCGTCGGAGACCTCATCCTGTTGGCTCATTCCGATACGCAGCGTTGCGATCTGTTGGATATTGTTCCTTAATAGATCACGCCATCCGTCCGATTCAACAACCAACTCTTCCTTGGTCAGCGGCTTGACGAGCAGTTCCAGGTGTTCGACAGGAATGGTCGGGGCCGCAGTTGTTACAGGCCTCGGATCTTCGGCCGGCAGCACTGAGCCATCGTCAGCCTGAGCATAAATCACTCCCCCCGGTACAACGAAAGAAGCAAAACAACACAAGAAAGCAATGAATCTTTTTCTCATCAAACGGTTCTCTGTAGCGATAGTTGAAATGTGTCAAGCAGAACAAGCGGCTAGAGTCCAACCTTCTTCGGTGGGTATTTCTTGAACGTCGCTGCGTGTGCCTTGGCTTCTGCACCAATCGACGCGAGCCATGGGCTAAGGCGATGACCAACCGGGAGTTCCTCTTTTGGATCAATGTACAGGTTGAACAGCCATGGAGCAGTCCCCACATCGTGCAGGATCGACATGTCTATGTGCATGAAGGTCGACTGGGGCAAGATAACCTTCTGATGCCACTTGTATTCCCTCATTCGAACCGCCATGAGTTCGCTCTTCCACCAGAAGAAGACACACTCGCGGTTTGACTCGCCTTCATCGTGGAGCAGGAATGAGGTCTGATCGATTCCGTCAACGTAGACATCCGTCGGCAACTTGTCATTTGAACCGGCCAGGTTAACTGTCGTGTTGAACAGGTCCATCAAATCGAACACGTCATCGCTCACGCGACCGGGTCTGATCATACCTTTCCAGTACGCAATGGCTGGTACACGAACGCCGCCTTCCCAAGTAGTGCCTTTCGCACCTCGAAATGGCGTATATCCCGCATCGGGCCAGGCGTCCATTTGCGGGCCGTTATCAGAGGTGACAAAAATAAAAGTGTTTTCAAGTACACCGCTCTTTTCAAGAGCTGCCACGATTTTCCCGATCAGCAAGTCGACTTCGCACAGGCAATCTTTGTATTGATACTTGCTGGCGCTTAGGCCCTCGTAATCCGGATTAGCGAAATTGTCTGCGTGTACTTTCATGAAGCAATGTTCGAGAAAGAACGGTTTATCCCCCTTGGCCAACTCGCCGATTTTCTTGATGGAAAATTCTACCAGTTTGGCGTCGATACGGCCCATGTCCTCCAGGCTCTTAAGAATCGAAACCTCTCTGGTTTGGCCACCCTTGAAACCGTGCACCAGCCCATGTTGTGCATCGACCGATTTATAGCGATCCAGCTT
>DAOUPA010000065.1 GCA_030626405.1 Planctomicrobium sp. | reverse complement strand
GTCAGAAACAGTGTGCCGACATTCCTTCTGCCAACAAACCTATTGTTTCCGTCTCTTGGTCTTCTTGTGTGAATTCGCTGCCAATTCCGTTTCGACACCCTTGTCACTTTGTGATTCCATCCAGGCTTCGAGGTTTTCCTTGAGCTTGTCGATCTCGCTGCCGTACTGCTTTTGATTCGCAAGATTGTTCATCTCCAACGGATCATAGACGACGTCGTAAAATTCCAGTGGTGGTCGATGTTGGTACCTGTCGACCAGTTTCATTGCGTGCTTATCACCTGCCTTTGCAGCTTCGACCATCGATTGAAAAACATCTGATTGAGTGCAGGCGTTGGTAAACGTTTCTTCGTGGTTGAGGTTGAGGATCAATTTGAATTGGCGCGACCGGATTGATCGGATGGGATATGACTTGTTGCCGTTGATGATCCCGTTCGTCGTCATTACTCCGTAAACGTAATCTTTGTGGTAATCCGTTTCCCCCAGCAAAACTGGAAGCAGGCTTTTGCCGTCGAGGTTCCTGGCGAGCTTTCCCCCGGCGGCGGCAACGAATGTGGGCGTCACGTCGCTGTATTCGACCATCGCATTGCTAACGGCTCCGGGTTTCACTCTCCCAGGCCAGCGAACGATCATCGCGGATTGCAAACCGTTGTCGTAGCAGGTCCATTTTGCAAACGGAAACCCGCTTCCTTGCTCAGAAACGACGATTACGAGAGTGTTTTCGTCCAGCTTGTGCTTTGCGAGAAGAGAGAGTATCCGCCCGACTTGACCGTCGAAATATGTGATCTCTGCGAGGTATTTACTGAAATTCTCTCGCACGACTGGCGTGTCTGCAAAGTAGGGAGGAAGAGTCACGTCGTCCGGAGGATAGACGGAGGCATCCCCTTTGTTCCACGGCGAGTGCGGTTCGTTGGAGCAAGCAAACAGGCAGAATGGTGTTTCCGATTCGGCACATTCGGAGAAGAGATTATTGACAGCCTGCATGTCCGGATTCTTCTTCCCGCTGTATTCGAATTGAAACAGGTCTCGCGGGCCGATGTGTGTTTTTCCGGAAAGAGCAACCCGGTAGCCTAGTGGTGGCAAGTAGTGCGTGATGTTTTTGACGTGTCGGTACGTCTGCGTATGGTTCGGATGTGCTCCGGTTTTCACAGGATACTGACCGGTGTAAATATTGTGCCGTGTCGGTGAACACATCGGTGCCGTTTGAAAGCAATGCGTGAAGCACATCCCTTCGGTCGCGAGATGATCAATATTCGGCGTCCGTGCCTGACCACCGTAGCAACCGAGATCTCGAAAAGTGCAATCATCAGCGATAATGAAAACGAAGTTCGGTTGCTCTGAGGCTTCCAGGCGAGAGAACAATCCAACGTGCAAGATGCATGCAAGAGCCAAAACAGATTTGACGACTTTAGAAATCATATCAGCCATGTCTGTTCATCCCTTGCTCAAAACAGCCAACCGCATATCGAGATCAGGTGATCGCGATATGCGGTGTTCGTTTGTCTGCAACTTCACATATCTACTGAGAGTGTTTTTTGTTAAGTCGCTTCACTGAATCGATGATGGTCTCTTCGACTTTGGGAGACCAAATCGTGGGCTGACCATAATAAATCATTGAACTCGCTCCTTCGTAACCACCTTCGAGAAGGACTCGCAGCGAGGGAATGTAGGCCATCACATCGTTTGAATATCCTGCACACCAGACGTTGACATCCTCCATCTCTTTATTGCCCAGTTCGCCTTTGATGCGAATTGCGTAATCGATCACAACTTCACCTCCCTGAAAAACCCAGGTGACATCATTCCCCAACGCCCAGACTTCAACTGGATACGGATAAGTCTGGCTCATCTCTTGACCGGCAGCCAAGTTGTCCAAGTGCATCTTTGCTCGAGCCACAATGTAATGATTTGAGGACTTGGATTGTTCAACGAGTTCTTCTTTACTTGGCAGTTTTGCGAGCGAGAGGTCGACTTCTTCGTAGCGGGTTTTCAAGTTGCCTTCGACTTTGTGCATCGAAGCTTTCGTCGCTTTGACGACAGCAGTAGCCAAACGTCGACCATATTCCTTGGCAAGTTCGATGGTTCTTCGTGGCAGCGGATTTTGATCACCACCGCAGCCAGCCCAGAACAGTGCGACAGCGCCAGGGAATTCATTTTCCAATTCAATCTGGGCAAAACCGCCGTAGTCGCCTGACCATTCCATGCTGCTCAAGGTCGTACTGTGACACGCATAACCGAAGACAACGGCACTCACCTCGCCGGATTTCTTCATCAGTAATACGGGAACATCGTGGTCGCGGGGGCCCTTCAGTTCACCAGCTTCGCGGAGTTTAGGAACGTCGGACTCTTTGTTATTGCGCCGGTTCGTGGCGAACGTGGCGGTTCCACTTCCCCACGTAAATTCGGCCGATCCCAAGTCTTTGTATGCTGCATCGACAACATCGACAATCTGGTTTTCAAGAAAAACGGCATATTCACCAACCAGTTTTTTATTGGCATCGTCCATCAATAAATAGTGCATCGGCTTCAAAGTTGCTGCGACAACTGGACCAGTATGTGTGTGCGATGTCGAGAGTGCAATTTGATCGCGACTCAAGTTGTGAGCCTTCTGAATCCGCTTGCAAACTTGCATCGATGTCCCACGATCAATGCCGATGAGGTCAAGCGTCACCAAAACAGCCTGATGCCCGTGGTCGTCTTCCATCACAATCGCTTTCGCCCACAGGTCGGTCAACTTACTTTCCGCATGTTTATTATTTCGCGACCCATACCCCGACATCGGCATCCATTCTTGCGGCGTGATATTGGCTTTCGCCACACCTCCTTTCCAGCCTGCTGAAGTTGGCGAAGCAGCAAGCAGGAACGCTAGAGAACACAGGGCAAAAGAGCGGAGGAAGTGATTCATAAAAGACCTGTTCGTTGGTGTGATGTTTGGGGCGGGATAAATTCACCACGGAATCTACCATTAGAAGGTACTCGATGTCCGTCCATTCCACCATTCGTCGAGTTGTTTTTCGAGAGAATCTCGTCTCTTTTTGTACTCAACATCATTAAACAAATTCATTGTTTCTTTCGGGTCTCGATTCAAATCATACAACGCTGGCTTCTTCAGATAAGAACCCCACGGTGGTTTTCCATTGCGTTTGTGTGGCATGATCAGCTTGAGCCCATCTTGTTTAATCCAACGGTAAGCAATATCCCATTCTGGATGACCTAGAACGGTGGAATCGCCAGGGTAAATTTCTCCGAAGAGTGGTCGATGAGGATCAAGTCGATGTTTCCGCATTGCCGGGCTGAGTAAACTGACCCACCTAAAAACCTCTGGTGCTTCATAGTTACCTGGAATCCCGCAGGCGTCCAGAATCGTCGGAACGATATCGATACTACTGACTGGTCCCTCAAATTGTTTCGGAGAGATCTTGCCATCCCACCGCAGCAGGATCGGAGTTCTTAACCCTGGCTCAAACGGGGCGCGTTTACTTTTTTTCGTGTGAGCAAATTCAGCGAGGCGACCTCGTTGCGGGATCTTACTTGCTTCCCAGCCGTTGTCGATCACAAACACAAACAGAGTGTTGCTTGCGAGTCCGCGAGAATCAATCATCTCGACCAGTTCACCGACTGTCTCATCGAACTGAGAGATCGATGCGTAATACGGAAGGTGGTGTTTCGGAAGCTTCGGCTGATCTTTGTAAAGGTCGTAGAACGACTTCGGAGAATCGTGCGGTTGATGCGGCAGGTACGGTGCGTACCAGATGAAGAATGGTGATTCGCCAACGTCGTCGAGAAAATTCTTGATCGGTTCCATCGTCTCACGACCGATCCTCAGCCCCCAATCTCCGTTTCCATGCGCGACGAGTTCCCCGTTTGCCAGCTTGCGATTGCCACCGAACGTTTGACCGGGGACAGGTTCAAATACTGTCATCCCGTCGGTGAAGCCGGCATTTTTGTAATGCCCCTCCCAGAACTTTCCGGTTTGCAATGATCGATAATTCTTCTCGCGAAGTAGAACTCTGGGGAGCGTGTCGAGTTCGCGAATGAGCCTGAAACTTTCACTGCGAGTTTTTGTGTATTCATCCGCCGAGGTCATCTTGTTAAACGCGGAATTCCCCGGCGGTGGGTGGTTGTAATGGATGCCGTGTTCATGGGGGTAAAGACCTGTGAGTAAAGTCGCCAGCGACGGGCTGCAAACACTGGTCGGAACCGATCCGTTCACAAATCTCGCCGACTTCGCAGCCAGCGCATCAATGTGCGGAGTTTGAACTTGCTCGTTCCCCATGAATCCAAAGTCGGCATAGTATTGATCGTCCGAAATAATCATCACCACGTTCGGTGGCGACGCCGCGTTGATTATTTTGAGACTCAGAAAAAAAACGATGAACAGACAGTATCCGATTATGTTTATGCAACGATCACTCATCTCACGATCTTTCCATGCTCAAGGAACGGAACCGCGAGGTGCATTTCATCAGTCGAGTCAGGTCGATAGATCGGCTCAGAAGAATACTGAGTGACGTATGCTCGTCGCATTTTGTCGGTGGTGTTCGAACCGCTGCGATGGAACGTGAGTGAACTAAAGACAACGAGGCTTCCGGCTGGCACAACGGCGGGAATTCCAGGCTCTTTTCCGAAGTAACCGACCTTGTCGCCGGTTTCTTCATCGCGAATATGTTCGACAAGAGAACGAATACCGACCGTTGAATATGGCAGCACATACGCAGTTCCATTTTCCTCCGACATATCATCGACAGCTGCCCAAACGGTCACATATGGACGGTGAGAAAATCCAAGGTATCCGGAATCCTGATGCCAGGAGAATTTGATTCCCTGCTCGGCAGCTTTGACGACATATTGATCGTAAAACAGGAACGCATCGTCGCCAATCGTCGCTCGGCAGACGTCCGCCATCAAATCACCAAAGACGTACTCGGATAAATTTGGAACCTGATCGTACTTCTTGGCGATGTGATACCGTTTCCCTCGGTGGCTGATGTGAATGTGATCGGTCCCGAGCCGGTCCATTTCTTCGTGCATCAGTTCAATCAACCGGTCGCACGAATCCCGCAGGATTTGCAAATGGCTCTCGCTGATGGCGTTCTCGACAATGAAAAACCCTTCGTCACGATACTGTTGCCGATGCGCTTCGGTAATGATTCCCACTGTTGTGTCGCCTTCTGGATGATCAACGAACATTGATGCTTGGTAATCAGAGTAGAATGAGTCTGGCACAAGAGTTCAAGTTTAGAGAATGAGAACAGCAAGTTCACTCTGCGAATTGCAGTCGTTCGCTCACCTCGGTATGAAGAGTTCAATCGAAACACTGCAAAGTCATGACGGACACGAACGACAATCAAAAACTGACGATCATTGAAGATGTCGCCTGTACGTTGTGCGGGTGCGTTTGTGATGATCTTCGTATTGGTGTTCGTGATAACAATATTCAATCGCTTGAAAACACCTGTCAACTTGCTGAGGATTGGCTGTGGAAGCAAAACGAGCGGCTGGCATCAGTCTGCAAAGTTGGGAGTGATGATTCCACTCTTGAAGATGCCGTTGCGAAGTCGTTCGAACTGATTCAGCAGTCGAAAAATCCGCTCATCTACGGACTCTCTTCCAGCAGCACACCGGGGCAGCGAGCGGCGTGTCACCTAGCGGATCGAATTGGGGCGGTGATCGATACGTCCGCATCGACCTGTCACGCTCCCTCGATCATGGCTGTCCAGCGTCTTGGAGAAAGCACATCAAGCCTGGGCGAAATCAAGAACCGGTCGGACCTTGTCATCTTCTGGGGATCGAATCCAGTTCAGAGCCATCCTCGTCACCTGGAGAGATACTCAAACGACCCCAATGGAGAATTCCTCGACGCACAGGATCGTGACCGCTATTTGATTGTCGTTGATACTGTTCGGACAGAAACCGCAGAGTTGGCGGATCTCTTTATTCAAATTGAACCAGATAGCGACTTCGAAGTGCTCTGGGCGCTGCGGTCTCTCGTTCAAGGAAAGCAACCAGTCGGAGAAATCATCGGCGGCGTTCCAAACGATGTTCTTACCGATCTCGCTGGAAGAATGATCAACTGCCAGCATGGGGCGATTTTCTTCGGACTTGGTTTAGCAAGCGGAACGCTGCCGCACCTGAACGTCGAAGCCCTGCTGAGCCTGGCGACCGATTTGCACCAGCACACACGATTTGTGGTTAGACGTATGCGTCGCTACGGAGATGTCGCTGGTGCGGATAGTGTCCTCTGCTGGCAGACCGGCTATCCGTTTAGCGTCAACTTGAATCGAGACTATCCGCGTTACAATCCTGGAGAGTATTCCGCCGGCGACATGCTCGCCCGGCACGAACCTGACCTCGCAATTTTAATCGGCAGCGACGGCCTCCAAAAACTTCCCGCCGCAGCGATCAATTGGCTCGCGAACATCCCGACCATCGCCTTGCTACACGAGGACAGCGAACTTCCGTTCGAACCGACCGTAAAAATCCCCGTCGCAACCTACGGAGTCAATCTCCCCGGCACAGCCTACCGCATGGACGAAACCCCGATTCCCTTGCGAGCGTATCTGGAAACCGATTTACCATCTGATGAGGAAGTTTTGAAGCAGTTGATCGAACTTGTGATGACGAAATGATTGTAGGGCAGGGTCCTCCCTGCCATTGAATGCTGAAATTGATCAACGAAGTGTTTTACTCAGGCCAATGAACAACACAACGCTCCCTGTTATCCCAATTGCGACCATCACTTCTGCTGGAAGAGAAGAATTCCCAGGCAACAACTTTTGAACATTAGCACCAACAATCAAACCAAATACCCACAGACCCAAGAGATTCCAGAGTGGAGAGCGTTCCCTGTTCATTAGCAACTCCCACACGCCGATCAAAGTTGAATTGGGCGGAATTAATTCTGCCTGAGACACTATAAACAAGTTTATGAAAATTCTAGTTTAAATCAAACAGGGATCGGATATTGAGTTGAGAGTGGAGTCTCTAAATTTGCAATGCAGTGCCCTTCTTACCATCGTTTGCTTAGGAAGACGTGCAGGAGCATGCCCTACTCAGCTTCCATAGACCGACCATAGAGGTTGCAAAAGTCCACCTTGCCTGTCGCTTTTAATGTCAATCCAGCGACTTCACCATCAATCTTTCGGTATGGAAGATCAACTTTTTTCTTATTGATGAGTAAGAAAGACTTCCCAGCGTCTGAACTCAGTTCAATTCGATTCCAGCGACCCAGCTTTTCCAAATGCTTAGCGAATATCGGATCACTAAGGTCAAGATGAACATCGTCCCCAGCATCGATCACAACATTCCCGGAACCATGCTTGAAGCGGACGTCGACAACAAAACCAATGTTGCTGAAAAATTTCTTTGAACTTAAAGAGCTACTGTCATCCGGGCTTCCGTCGTGAGTCAGAATCCAGTCCTTGGGTTCCCAGCGAGACGCCCCCTCTGGAAGCTGCCAACCGACTAAGTTCAAACCTGTGTAGAGAGACTGATAACCTCGATTCGCAATTGCGATTTGCTCTGGTGGCAAGTCTGATGATGGCAGTTCCTGGATTCGTACATTTCGATAATGAACGATGCCACCTTCTGATTCAAGGCAGATGTAGCCTTTACGAGGGGAACAGTCTTTTCCCTGTGTAACGACTTTTCCATTCACAGCGAGAGAAATTTTTCCGTCACGGCATTCGATTCGGTAATGATTCCACTGCGGGCTTGGCTTAGAGCGGTTCTCTGTCGTAAACGCCCGACTGCCACCGCGTCCATTGATGGGCGTCATCGTCGCTCCATGGATCGGGAAGATATCTCCATGAACTGTGTGGCCCTTGGAATTACCGTACGCATCTTCCAAAACTTGGACTTCAATCCCCCGGTGAAACGGAACTCCTCGCGAAGTAATATCATCCGCCCAGACAAAAACTCCGGCATTGCCACGCGGGACCATGTGCCGCCACTCCAACTCCATAATGAAATTCTGGTACATCTTCTCCGTACGAAGTTCCCCAATCGGCTTGCCAGTACAAACCAGCAAACCATCTTGAAACGTCCAAGTTTGGTAAGGCGTGTTCGTCAACACCCAACCTGACAGATCCTTGCCATTGAACATCGGCTGAAAATCGTCAGCGGCGCTTGACCTGTCCGTCACGGAAAGCAACAGAAGAGTTGTACAACAGAGCGTTCTCAGGTGAAGACTGTGCATGGCAGGTTGGCTCATTGGATGAAAGAAAAGAGAGGAAGTCATGATGTCAGTGTAACAATTGTCACTTTTCAACGAAGTCATTCCTGCGGCTGATCCCACAGCCGGTACGGATCGTCCAGTCGGCGTTGTTCGGAGAGCAGCAGTTCTTCGAGTTCTTTTCGCTTCTTTGAGTAGCGAGGGTCGTCGGCGAGATTGACTTGATGAGCTTCAGGTTTATTGCCTGTGAGTGCGACAACTTCCGGGGCTTGATGTTCTTTCAGAAACTCGTTCGGGTTTTCCTTCAAGTTAAAGAGTTGGGTCACGTGAACGGCGCCGTCCATGACATCGTACTTGATCAGCTTCCAGCCATCGGCCGTTTTGAGGCTGCGCATCCCCGGCTTCGTGCCGCCGCAATAGACGCCGTAGAGTGTCTCTCGAATGCGATCCTTGTCACCTTCCAGAATAGAGCGAAAACTCATTCCGTCCGCGCCTTTGGGCTTGTCGATGCCAGCGAGGTCGCAGATGGTCGGCAGGACGTCCATCAGATAGATGAACCCGGACGCCTCGCTTCCACTTTGAATCCCTGGTCCGCGAACCAGAAATGGGACGCGCCAGGTGTGCTCATACAAGTTTTGTTTACCGACCAGCCCATGCCGACCGACAGACATTCCATGGTCCGATGTGAAGATGACGTAAGTGTTGTCGAGTTCCTTCATCGATTGCAGTTTGTTCAGAACGCGACCAACTTCGTGATCGATATTCTCAATGCAGGCATACGCACGACCAGTTTCGTTGCGGATCGTCGCTTCGCTCCGAGACGTCAAAACGCCTTCAACTTTTGTTTCATCGCGAAGACCCGGATGACCATGAAAGAATGGATGCTTGGGCAGGTAAGTGATGGGGAGTTTGGGGGCCTCCGGATTCAGGACTGTCGGCTGTGTTTTCATGTTCACAGCGCCGTACTTCCTCAACAGTTCCTCTCGCCCATTTCGAGGATCGTGAGGGTGCGAGAAACCGAGGAACATCAGAAACGGATCTGAGTCTTTCGTTGATTCACGCTCGTTGAGATAGTCCATCGCCCGTTCACCGTGCCAGTTACTCCCTTTCGGACCGCGTTGGTCCGTACTGTCGTGCCGGACCGTGAAATGTTCATTCGCAGCCTTGAAAGTATTTCCACGTTTACAGGTTCGAAATGTATCGTAGCCAGCGGCATTGAACAGAGCAGCCATGCTCTGCTTGGCAACTTCAGTCGCGTTGTACTCTTTGCCGCCGGTCTTCCCTCTTTTCGGAAGCCGCCAAACGCTGCGACCAGTCATGATCATTGTTCGCGAAGGCAGGCAAACCGCCCCGGACCAGGAACCCATATGGTGAGCGTCGCGGAACAGCATCCCTTCCTTCGCGATGCGGTCAATGTTCGGGGTCTGACAAACAGTATTGCCGTACGCACCGAGCGTTTGCAATTCCTGATCATCCGTCAGAATAAAGAGAATGTTCGGTCGCTCTGCCGCGAAAGCTTCTACTGAATTAACGGTTCGATAAACAATCGTGAAAGCGAGAAGAAAAAGAACGCGGGTGATCGGTTGGCTCATCATCAATGTCCAGGTGAGGCGTGGGTTCGTTACGTACTCAACACAAACCACACGTTACTCACCTGACAACCGTTCAGCAATCATGTTGCAGAATGAACTTGCTTACCGAATCAGGCTATTCAGTTCTTCCAGGACTTCGTCGGTCACCGTAATGGTTCGGGCGTTGGCGGAGAAACCACGTTGGGCGAGGATGAGTCTGGTGAACCCAACGGCGATGTCGAAGTTCGAATTTTCGAGTTAACCAAAGAAAACTCGCCCTCGATCGCTCGTGCCAGGTTGCCCGATCTGTGCGTCTCCGCTGGTGAGTGAATCCTGAAAGAAATTGTTCCCCAGGGGGGAAAGACCGTGCGGGTTTTTGAACGTTCCCAGTGCCATTTGAGCGATAGGAAATCGCAGTCCATTGCTGTCAACGCCCTCGACCAAACCGTTTCCTTCTACGTTCTTATCAACGAGCGTGCCTGTTGAAAATCCATCCTGAGTTGATGCGACCGATGACTCTCCTGGAATCGACGTTAAACCGCTCAAGGTTCCGGTTGTCCCAAAGTTGAGTTGAACTGTTTGCGAGCCACTCTGACCGCCGATCTCGACTCCGCTGAAGGAACGATCACTGATGCTACGGTTTCGGGAATCACTTTCGGAACCGACGGAACTCTCTCAGGTGTGACCGGTCCAGACTCGCAGATCGTTTTCGATTTTGTCGGTCAGGTTCAAACTCAATAAAGAAACCCCACCTTGTATGGCAGTCACTTGAATTTCTCCATTACTTCCCAGCGTGACATCGGCATCAGCGATTTCACTGTCGAGCGCCATCGACGATTGCCACCGGAAGGCTCGCGCCTCGACAAGTCCTTTAAAAAACTTCTCGCAGAAATACGTCCGGCCCTGAATCGAAAAGATACCGAAGTCGAGATTGTTGTCTTGACACCAACACCCTCTCCATCTGCCGGGGAACGCTCTGCTCGTCTCGCCGCTGACGTGCGCAAAGAAGCCGTTGCTTATCTTCAGTTGAATGCTTTACAAGAAAGTCGTTTCAAATGTTCGAGTCGGCAATGGATTTCCAAGACGATGGACCGTCCGGTCTTGTCAACAATCATCCGCCGGACGAAATGAGCAAGCGTGAGGGATCACTTCGCTGTTGTAAATTGAAAAGAATAGAGATCGGCGTCTCTCAGATGAAACCGCAACCGAATTGACCGACCGGCGAGTTTGCCGATGTCACTTTCATCTTTCCAGGTAACAATACGATCAATAGAGTCACCGAATATTTCGGCACAGTCCTCGAAGGTGAAGCCCGGAATGGATTGCCTATTGGCATCTTGAACCTCAACACGCAGACCACCCGCAGCAGACGATAAAAAATTGAGGCTGAGTTGGTCTCCTTGAAACCTGAACGGTTTCGTGAGAAGTTCTCCTCCGTTCCATGGGCCATTGACCGACACAAATCCGTCCAATCGAAGCGTGTAACGCCGAACCGAATTGCTGTCGCCAGTCCACGAACCTTCTGATGCGTAGATTGAAATTTCGTTTGCCGCACCAGGCAAAGAAGATTTTGTTTCCACGGCATGCCACGCGATGTACTGATGACCGTAGAGCCAGGTTTCCGGTCGCTCCGGCCCTGGCCGCAGAAAGGCCTCGTTCCAACGATCAAAAAAGATCCCGTCGCGACTACTCATCAGTAAACCTTCGGTCAACGAGGTGCCATACCGGAGATGTGCTTTTGATCTCTGCTCACGATGTTCGCGTTGCGGCAGTGCTCGCATGGAATCGGACCAACCTCGCTCGACATAGCGCGTCGGAAATCCAATGAGAAGATGCGGCGCGCGGAAATATGGCCCGATCTGGTTTGTGTAAAGATGTTCGACGGGCGAGTCTTTATACGTCAAATCTGCATCATCTCCCCAGGACAAGAAATCGCCGGAAGAAGCAGTACGAATCGCGCGAAATCCTGCGGGCTTCCAAACTTTACCGGTTGTGATTCCTTCAGTGAACGTTCGGAAATAGGCTCGATACTTCCCAGCGGCTGCATCCCAGAAGGCGAGATTCTGAGAGTCGAACGCTCCCTCGGTCACGACGGGTTCTTTTTGCATTAACGACCAGTGGATTCCATCACTGGATTGAAACGCGAATAAACCACCTTCGCTTGCGCTTCCTCCCAGAGCCTTGAAGCGCGCCTCTGGTAAGCAATCCGGATTTGTATCAAGGAACGGTGCGAAATTGTGAACTCCCACTCCGTCCCAGAAGATGTTGTTGTTTTTCGATCCGCTGTATTCAATCAATCCAAGATCTGGTTTGTCGAATGTGATTCCATCGGCACTTTCAGCGTAGCAATAAACCTGCTTACCAATTTTCAGCTTGCCAGCTTTCACACCGAGAGCTGAACCCCGATAATACATTCGGTACAAGTCCCCATCTTGGATCACTGTATGGTATCCGCTCCCCGCCCCTTCCCAGGCAGAATCGTGAACGATGGAAATGTCCCGAGCAACCGGATGATGCAAGTGACGCTGCGCGTTGTCGAGTCGGTCGATCAGTACGTCGTCGACAAACAACTCACGCCGCGAACCGACTTCAATGACATCGTCCGCTAATATCCATGATGTTGCGAAACCATGGGGCAGGGCAAGCCCACAGAGAAATGTCAAAACAAGTAACGGTTTACTCATCTGTAAATTCATCGAATACTCCTGATCAAAGATGGTCTTCCGAAGCAATTGCGATCTACCTCAACACCTTAGCGGAAGACGTAATTTAGCGAACGATACAGTAATAAATTCGCATCACTTCAAGAAGGGAGTCGGTTATCGAGTCTATGACTGGCTCAAAAACAAGTTCCCACTTCGTCTCACGAACTCATGTGTGATACAATGAACGGAGTCCCACCGATTTGATTCAGTGATTCCACCATTTCAAATTCTCACTCGCCTGGAAATCAAGATGCGTTGGTTTTCCTTCTTACTATTCTTCTCATTCCTGAGTGTTCCGGTTGGTCTCACAGCAGAAGAGATCGACTTCAATCGGGACATCCGTCCGATTCTTTCTGAAAACTGCTTTCATTGTCATGGCCCTGATGCAGAACACCGGGAAGCCGATTTACGACTGGATGAACACGCTGGAGCATTGAATGCTATTGAAGCTGGAGATCGGCACAAAAGTGAACTCTTTTCAAGAGTGAGTACGACTGATGAAGATCTAAAAATGCCACCGGTGGATTCAAATCGAACTTTATCTGCAAAGCAAATCAAGTTACTTGGAGAATGGATTGATCAGGGAGCCGAATGGGGACAGCATTGGTCATGGACACCGATTGTTTCTCCTGAAATCCCCAATGTCACCGGCACGGCAGAACTGCCGATTCATAATCAGATTGATGCTTTTATTCGCCGAAAGCTGGTAAACGAAAATCTACAACCTTCTCCCATCGCAACGAAGTCGACGTTGATTCGCCGAGTCACACTCGATTTGACTGGACTGCCTCCGACACCGAATGAAGTTGCTGCGTTCCTGGCTGATGATTCCGAAGGTGCTTACGAGAAACTGGTCGACCGGCTTCTCGCTTCGCCGTCATACGGTGAACGAATGGCGTGGGACTGGCTCGATGCGGCGCGCTATGCCGACACGAACGGGTATCAGGGAGACGGCGAGCGAACCATGTGGCCGTGGCGAGACTGGGTCGTTGACTCCTTCAATAACAACATGCCTTACGATGAATTCACGATATCGCAACTTGCCGGAGACCTGCTTCCGGACGCGACATTCGAACAGAAACTTGCGACCGGATTCTGTCGAAACCATATGATCAACGGGGAAGGGGGGCGCATTGCCGAAGAGAACCGAGTCGATTACGTCATGGACATGGCGGAGACGACCGGAACTTTATGGCTGGGCTTGACGTTCAATTGCTGTCGCTGCCACGACCACAAATTCGATGCTCTATTACAAAAAGATTATTACAGTCTCTTCGCGTTCTTCAATCAAACACCAGTAACAGGTGCCGGTCGTAGCCCACAGACAAAACCGATTCTCGCTGCCCCGACTCCTGAACAAACTCAACAAATTTCAAACGTCGAATCTCAATTACAGATTGCCAGAGAGGCAGTGAACGCTCGCGTTCAACTGCTGGCAAAGAAGCAAGCGGAATGGGAACTTTCGAAGTTGAAGACACTCAAAGCGACGACCACCTGGACCAGCCTCGTTGCAACGTCACTGACAGCCGAGCATCAGCAGTTGGAACAACTGGATGATCTTTCAATCTTCGCCACCGGGCCGAATCCCGCGAACGATACGTATTCGGTCACTGCCAAAGTTCAGGCAAGCCTCATTACCGGATTGCGGCTTGATGCTCTACAGCATGAGTCGCATTTCAAAGGAGGGTTGGCACGTTCAAACAGCGGCAACTTTGTATTAACACAAATCGAAATCTTCCTTCTTCATGACGACAGAGAAGTGCCAATTGAAATCGCTTCGGCAGACGCGACGTTTGAGCAAGGCAATCTCAAGATAACAAACGCGTTTGATGACGATTCAAAATCAGGCTGGGCGGTGTATGACGGCAAACCAATTGAACGAAACCACGCAGCCGTCTTTCGGTTTGCTGAGCCTGTCAACTTAAAGGCTGGGAGTGAACTGCGAGTTGTTCTGCATCACGACTCTCCTCACGTCAGACATAATCTCGGGCGATTCCGATTGTCTGCGACAAGCGTGCCCAAACCTGAATTAAAAGAGGACAA
Source organism: Planctomicrobium sp. (assembly GCA_030626405.1). Lineage (GTDB taxonomy): Bacteria > Planctomycetota > Planctomycetia > Planctomycetales > Planctomycetaceae > Thalassoglobus. Next base: position 6,984 of record DAOUPA010000065.1, on the reverse strand, counting down.
GAACGAAGCGCTGCAACTCGCTCTCTTGACCCCCAGTGAAAAACGTAGTGATGAGCAGAAAAAAACGATCCGCGAAGCTCATCAATCAGGAGACCAAGAATACGCAAAAATTTCCAAGACAGTGAAAGACACAGATAGTCAATTGAATTCGGCACGCGGAAAAGTGGCGAAGGTGATGGTCATGGAGGATCTCAAAGAACCCCGGCAATCTTTCATGCTCAACCGAGGACTCTACACGGCTCCAGGCGATGAAGTATCGGCGGCGGTTCCAGAGAGTCTTCCGCCGCTTGCTGAAGAAGCTTCCAGAAACCGACTTGGCTTGGCAGAGTGGCTTGTCTCGAATGAAAATCCGTTGACGGCGCGAGTGGTCGTAAACAGGTTCTGGCAACAGATCTTTGGAATCGGAATCGTCAAAACAACAAATGATTTCGGGGTTCAGGGTGAGTTACCTGTCCATATGGATTTACTCAACTGGCTTGCCGCCGACTTTCGTAATTCTGGCTGGGATGTCAAACATCTCATCAAGCAGATGGTAATGAGCCACACGTACCGGCAATCGTCTAAGGTCACTACAAAATTGGTTGAACGCGATCCCGCGAATCGTCTTTTAGCACGCGCCCCACGGTATCGACTCCCCTCATGGATGATCCGCGATCAGGCGTTGGCTGCGAGTGGACTTCTCACGAATAAATTAGGTGGTCCGTCTGTGAATGTCTACCAGCCACCTGGAATTTGGGAAGAGGCAACATTCGGCAAAAAGAAATATGTCCAAGACCATGGTGACGGATTGTATCGCCGCAGCTTGTACGTTTTCTGGAGGCGAATTATTGGGCCGACGATCTTCTTCGATAACGCGACACGCCAAACATGTACAGTCAAAGCCTTCCGGACAAACACACCGCTTCACGCCTTGAGGACGTTCAATGATGTGACTTACGTCGAAGCAGCGCGGGTACTTGCTGAACAAGCCTTGCAACTCGATGTCAATTCGGACCAGGACCGACTCAATTTTATTTTCCAGCGCGTCCTCGCGCACAACGCAAGGGATGCCGAAGCGGAGATTTTACTCGGTGGCATTAAACGTTCAAAAACTCAATTCCAAGCCGACGAAGAACGTGCAAAAGAACTCCTCACTCTGGGAGAATCGAAACGAGATGAATCCCTGAATGTGACTGATCACGCGAGCTGGACCGCTCTGTGCCTGGCGATCTTCAACATCGATGAAACACTGACAAAAGAGTAAGGCAGTTGAACTCGCAAGTAACGGATCCATGAACTGAACGAGCATTAATAAATTCAACTTAAAGCCTGAAGAGGCAAATGAACAATGGACCCACTTTATCAAAATCGACAGCACGTCACTCGTCGTGAGTTCTTCGGAAGAACGGCGACGGGAATTGGAACCGTTGCGTTGGCGTCACTTCTCGAACGTGATGGGTTTGCATCTTCTGAATCGCTCGGTGGTCTGCCATCGCTGCCTCATATTGCTCCGAAGGCGAAGCGAATTATTTATCTGTTTCAGAACGGAGCGCCGACGCACGTTGATTTGTTCGACTACAAACCGAAACTCCAGGAACTGCATGGCAAGCCGCTACCCGATGGTTACGCGGAGGGGAAACGCTTCAGCACCATGACGGGCAAAGCCGACGGCAAGTTGATGCTGGCCCCGGTGGAACCGTTCAAACAACATGGAGAAAGCGGAGCTTGGGTGAGCGACTTTCTTCCTTACACCGCTCAAGTCGCAGATAAGTTGTGTTTTGTAAAAAGCATGCACACCGATGCGGTAAATCACGCGCCAGCGATTCAATTTCTACTTAGCGGGGCCGAACTCCCTGGCCGCCCGACGCTGGGTGCCTGGCTGACGTATGGTCTCGGTACAGAAAGCGACAGTCTTCCATCTTTTGTGGTGATGACCTCAATCAGCAAAGGAACCTCGTGTGGACAGATCTTTTATGACTTCTACTGGGGAAGTGGATTCCTCCCGTCAAAATATCAAGGGGTGAAGTTTCGTGGTAGCGGTGATCCGGTTCTTTACATCTCAAATCCGAATGGAATTTCAAGAGAGATGCGGCGCGGCTGGCTGGATGACATTGCCAAAGTCAATCAGTTGAAACTTCAAGAGTTTGGTGATCCGGAAATCTCAACTCGAATTTCTCAATATGAGATGGCATTCAAGATGCAGTCCAGTGTTCCGGAGCTAACGGACCTATCCGGTGAAACTCAACAAACACTGAAGATGTACGGCGAAGGTGTTCACGAACCAGGAACGTTCGCACACAACTGCTTACTCGCGCGCAGACTTGTCGAGCGAGGAACACGCTGCGTTCAACTGATGCACGCAGGTTGGGATCAGCACAACTCGCTCACGACGGAGCTTTACAATCAGTGCCGCGACACGGACCAGTCGAGCGCTGCCCTCGTTCAAGACCTCGACCGCCTTGGTCTGCTGGATGAAACGCTCGTCATCTGGGGGGGCGAATTTGGTAGAACGCCATTTATTCAAGGAGACATCACGAACCGAGTTCGCTGGGGGCGTGATCACCATCCGTATGCATTCACAATTTGGATGGCAGGTGGCGGAATCAAACCTGGGATGACCTACGGTGCCTCAGATGATCTCGGAATCAATGCCGTGGAGAAAAAAGTTCATGTCCACGATTTACAGGCAACGTGGTTACATCAAATGGGGATCAACCATGAGAAGTTGACTTACAAATTCCAGGGTCGGCAATTCCGGCTCACCGATGTTCACGGAGATGTCGTCACCGACATTCTGTCATAACGATGGCTTCACAGCCTCATTCTTCACCAAGTGAACATCGGAATTGTTCAAGATGAAATTTCTCCCCTTAGAGAAAAAGCCCGGCATTTCGAAAATGCCGGGCTTTTCATTCTGCGACTTCATTCAGCGCAATTTATGATCGTTCAGTTTTTGAATGGATTGTCGTCTTCAACTGCTGGAGCGGCGTTTTCATCTGCCGCTTCCATCGGTGCCTCTTCTCCTTCTTCTGGTCCCATGAGTGGGAGAATAGGACGCCGCTCGGGATACAGATGAAACGCCGGGAATTCCGAATTAAGTTCGCGAATCCCGAGAACCAGCCCGGACTTATCTGCGAGGTAAATCCGATCAGTACGTTCGTTCTTGACGCGTTCTGTAAATTGTCGCAATGGGATGCGACCAATGAGTCTGCCACTTTCTCGATCCAGAATCACGAGGTGACCACTGATGTCGGTTGCATAAACTCGCGTCTCACTGGCAGCCAAAAACTCAGATGCCTTGAGGTAATTCCACATCACCCGGCCACTCACAAGAGACAATGAAAACAGACCTTCACGAGTCGGAGCCACAAAAACCTGTTGCCCAATGACCATCGGCTTCTTTTTCATTGGCGCACCGCTTGAAAATGTCCACCGAATGCGTCCGGTTTCTTTATTCAAACAGTACATTCGTGAGTCATCATCGGTAACAAGAATGTATTCGCGCGAACTTCCCAACGGTGTGTGTATCTTTGCGTCCGTCTCGAATTGAAATTTCAGTTTTTTGTCTTGGCTCGACATTCCATATACGATGCCTCGCTGACTCGCAAAAACTAAAGTTGTCCCTGAAAAAATCGGGGGAGAAACAACATGCGTCGGTGACTTGAATCGCCACTGTCTTGCCATGTGAGACCATCTCGGTAACATTCGCTCTTCGTGCAATTCACGAACTTTGTTGATATCAAAAGAGAATACACTTCCGTCGGTCGCTCCGATTGCAATTTGATCTTCATTCACAGAAGGAGACGTCGAAGGATGCTTCGGCGATCTGAGTTGCCAGATCAATTCTCCGGTATCCTTGTTGAACGAATAGACTTGCATTCCTGCTGAAACCAGAAGTTGCTCATCGTTAGAAGTTGCAGCATACCCTCGTTGATCGGGAGCACCCACTAAACCAGACCACATCTGACGACCAGATTCCCCGTTGAATGTTGTGAGAATCCCTGACGATGATTGGACGTAAAGATTTTGCTCATCCGCTGTAACATACAGAACCGAATCGCGCCCACCATCGATGACCGCCCGTTGCCACCAGGCAAGAGTCAGGCCGTATCGATTTAACAATTCCTCGTCAGGAACTCCACCACCAGATTGCGCGGTGGAAATTTGAGGAGAGAAAGAGAACAGTCCGATAAGAAACAAGAGTCGAATCATCATCGTCATTACCGACACCTTGGAATGAAGTTTCAATGGTCAGGTTTTTTAGTGATCAGAGTCTGGTAAGAAAATTTACTACCGAGATCCGAATTCCTGTATATGGTAACAGGTGAATCAGTCCCAACGCACCTGTGATTTGCTCGTCTTTTATTCAATTCGGAGATTCAAGCCGCAAGTGTCCACCTGAACGCCACAGACGTTGAGAGTGTCACAAACTTCGTCCGAAATGTCAGAGTGAACCGGTTTTTCAATCTGTGAGAATCCCGCAATACTCGTGCAACCGTGACGACTCCTTCGACCAGAGGTTCGCACAAATACAACCAAAAGGCTCGCCCACGGTTTCGGTTCCGAAGAAATCGCATAGAATTGTGTCAAAGACAACTCGATAGAACTTCTCTATCGGAGCCAAACCGCTGTTTGTCGGTTGATGCTCATCATTTCGTTTTCACTTCATTCATACCAACAAGACCTGCCATGAAAGCCGCATTTATCGAGAAACAAGGTGACACGGATGTCATTCAGATCGGTGAACTCCCCACCCCAAAGCCTGCCGATGGTGAAGTTCTTGTGAAAATCTCCGCTTCTGGAGTGAACCCGATCGACACGTATATTCGTAGCGGAGCAATACCGCTTCCGATTGAATTCCCTTACATTCCCGGCTGCGATTTTGCAGGCACCGTAGAATCTATCGGAACAGGTACCACACGATTTCAAGTCGGAGATCGTGTTTGGGGGAGCAACCAAAGTCTTTTTGGTCGGCAAGGAACCTTGGCGGAATTTGCAGCGATCAACGAGGATTGGCTCTACCCAACGCCAGCGGGAATGTCTGATGCACAAGCCGCAGCAGCAGCGTTAACCGGAATCACAGCCTACCTTGGCTTGTTCCTTCACGGACATTTGAAACCGGGGGAAATCGTTTTCGTCAACGGAGGAACCGGAGGCGTTGGATCAATGGTCGTTCAATTCGCGAAAGCTGCTCAGGCAAAAGTGATCACAACGGCGGGAACGGATGAGAAGCGAAAACTGGCAACCGAATTGGGAGCTGACCTCGTTCTCGATTATCGTTCAGAAACTCTGGACGCAGAGATTCAAGGATTCTGTGAGGAGAACGGAAGTATTGATCTCTGGTGGGAAACACAACGCGAGCCGACTTTGCCTAGAGCAATCGGAATGATGAACAAACGGGGCCGAATCATTTTAATGGCAGGGCGAGCAGCCGAACCGACGTTTCCCTTGGGGCAGTTTTATGTCAACGACTTGCGAATGATCGGCTTCGCCATGTTCAACGCGTCGCCGGAAGAACAACAACGCTGTGCAGAAGAAATGAATCGTTGGTTCGAACAGGGATTGTGGAAGCCCTTTATTGGGAAAACATTTCCCCTCAATGAATCTATGCTGGCACATCAATTGCAAGAAGACAACACTTTAGGAGCCGCACACTCCCTGACAGGTAAGATTGTCATCGAAATCTGAAACAACCAACCGTATCGCAGAAGCAAAACCCTCTAGAAAGTAATGACTGATGACTGTCCCTGAATTTGTAAAAGCGAAAGCCGATGGCCGACGCCTTTCCGTTCTGACTGCATACGATTGTCTCTGGGCTTCGATTCTGGACGATGCCGGAATTGATGCAATTCTGGTTGGAGACTCACTCAGCATGGTCGTCCAAGGACATCAGACAACGTTGCCGGTCACGTTGGACCAGATGATTTATCATGGCGAAATCGTTGCTCGATCAGTCAAGAACACGCTGGTCATCGTGGACCTGCCATTCATGTCGTATCAGGTGAGTTCCCGGCAGGCTGTTCGCAGCGCAGGACGGATCATTAAGGAGACCGGCGCTCAGGCAGTGAAATTGGAGGGGGGGGTGAAGCAGGCAAAAACGATTGAGAAACTCGCGGAGTGCGACCTTCCAGTGATGGCACATGTTGGAATGAGACCACAATCGGTGCACAAGTTCGGAAAAATGTCCGCCATTCAAAGAGATGAAGCCGAACTGCTCAAAGATGCTAAAGCAGCCGAGTCAGCGGGAGCATTTGCAGTCGTCCTGGAACTGATTCCTGCTGAGATTGCTAAGATGATCACGGCTGAAATCACAATTCCAACGATCGGAATCGGCGCTGGTCCTCATTGCGACGGTCAAGTTCTCGTGGGTCCAGATATGTTCGGTTTGTCAGGTTTTCAACCGAAGTTTTTGAAGAAATACGCAGACATTCGTAGCATCGCTCTCGATGCAACCAAAGAATTCGTTGCGGACGTTCAAGCTGGTCGATTTCCAGATGAGTCACACAGCCATTAAGCGATTGCCAGCTTTCGCACACGCGACGTGAGAGCTGAATATTCTGCCTACATGGACACAACAACGACTTCCACCAGCGGTTCGGAAAGACCAAATTCGTCCTGCAACTCGATGATTTTTCAGTCATCTCTTGACTCAAATTTTCTGAATCATCGCAATTGTGGAACACGCATTAATTGCAAGTCAGACTCAAACGGCCACAACCGAGTCTTGTCTCGTCTTTTCCCAAATCCTTTCACAGCAAAATACCCTGGCTGATAATTCGTACTTCCGTCCGGGAACGTTTCTAGCCGAGGGCCGAACATCTTTCGGTATCTTGCAATTGATGGATCGTTGGGCGAGGCGAACGCCCCAACGGTCACAACAGATTCATAGTGGTCATGCCAAACGTAGGCATCGATATTATTGAAGATGCCCTCCTTGTCATAATTCCCACGGAGAGCAGTTGACAACTCGCGGGCTCCATGCGCTGCATCGTCGAGATTATCATT
>DAOUPA010000691.1 GCA_030626405.1 Planctomicrobium sp. | reverse complement strand
TCATGCTGGAAGATTTCAAAATCAACTTACCGATTATTGCTGCGTTCATGACAATTGTTGGTTACTCACTCAATGATACCATTGTGGTCTTTGACCGTATTCGTGAGGTTCGAGGGAGAAATCCCGCACTCACCGAATCGATGGTCAATACAAGTTTGAACCAAACATTGTCACGAACAATCCTGACCTCAGTGACAACATTGATCGTGGTCCTCATCTTGTACGTCATGGGTGGTGAAGGTATTCATGGATTTGCCTACTGTTTGATCCTCGGAATTCTCGTTGGAACATACAGTTCAATTTATGTTGCCAGCCCGGTCCTTGTCTGGCTCATGAATCGCGAACAGAAAAAAATAGCCTCGACTTAATCATCGCAGGGCAGGCTCCTGCCTGCCTTCCTTGAGCGCAGCAACACGTTTGCAACGTTGACGGCAGGGAGGATCCTGCCCCTACAAAAAATCGCGAGGTCGTGTTCGAACACAACCTCGTTTTTTCTTTCAATGATGCAAGACGCTCAATCAGAACAGATTGCACTGACGATTCAGCAACCTTGGGCAGAGTTGATCCTGCGAGGGACGAAGACGGTCGAAGTTCGCAGTGTTCCCGTTGGGATGCGTACGACCATTTACCTGTACACTTCAAAAAAACTTTCCTTGATTCCGGCAGCAAGTGTTGCCATGCAAGGTTGTGGTGTCAATATCGAGGAACTACCACGAGGCAATATTGTCGGGACAGTTGAAATCGTCGATTGCCAACCGTGCGTTCGAGAAGATGCTCCTGCGGCCTGCGTTCCGTGGGGATTGATGCAAGGTCAATACAGCTGGAGATTAGCGAATCCTCAAAGGTGTCAACCTCCAGTGAGGACTCCATGCGTTCCGTATGGGATGTGGTTCTACCCATTTAAAGCCAATTCAACGAACTCGAAAAATCGAAACTAGTCAACGAACAGAGTGAAATGAACCCAGTGAACCAAGAAGAAAATAAGACCGAGTACGATCTCGTTGCTACCGCCGCATTTGGCCTGGAAGCAATTGTCGTCAGAGAACTTGCCGACTTGGGATATCACGAAACATCTGTTGAAGATGGACGTGTGAAATTTCGTGCAGACCTGGCCGGAATCTGCCGTGCGAATCTCTGGCTGCGATGTGCTGAACGTGTCGAAGTTGTTGTTGGTGAATTTCCGGCTGTGAATTTCGATGAACTCTTCGACAACGTTGAGGTCCTTCCCTGGGAAGAATGGTTGCCGGTTGATGCCAAATTTCCGGTCAACGCTAATTGCGTCCGTTCACATATTAACAGTCCGATGAATGTTCAACGGATCGTCAAGCGGGCAATCGTCGAACGCATGCGGAAAATATATTCGAGGCATCGTTTTTCGGAAGAAGGCGTCGAATATGCGGTCGATGTGAATATTATGCGAGACAAAGTGTTGATCACTTTGGATGCCTCTGGAAGTGGATTGCACAAACGTGGTTACAGAACTCTAGTCGGTCAAGCTCCTCTTCGCGAAACGATTGCCGCGGCGCTCGTCAAACTGAGCTACTGGAGTTCAGGACGATTGCTCGTTGATCCTTTTTGTGGATCAGGAACGATTCCAATTGAAGCGGCGCTGATCGGTCGCAACATTGCACCAGGTAGCAATCGTAGTTTCTCCGCTGAAAACTGGCCACAGATTCCCGCGAAACTGTGGACAGAGTCGAGGCACGAAGTCCGAGATCTCGTGAAACCATCTCTTCCGATTAAAATTGTTGCACGCGACCGCGATCCAAAGATGAGGAAAATCGCAAGGACCAATGCGAATGAAGCCGGCATTTTTTCCGACATCCTTTTCGAGACGAAAGATTTTGTCGCCTTTCCAACGAATCGGGACCACGGCTGCACGATTGGGAATCCTCCTTACGGAGAGCGTATTGGCGAGCGCGATGAAGTGAGCCAACTTCACAGGGATATGGGTGAACTTCTCCGACCTCTTGATACATGGTCGCACTACATTTTCACAGGTGCTGAGAATTTTGAACGAGAATTTGGTCAAACTGCCGACCGCCGCCGAAAAATTTTCAATGCCCGGATTCCTTGCACGTATTACCAGTATCTGGGGCCAAAGCCACCCATGGAAGAACTGGAAGCGAGCGGCGAATTCGACACAGTCGTGAATCCCGAGTCGTCTGACTTGCCTTCCGCAGAGAATGGACCACAATAATGTGGTTGATATGAAAACTTCTCCCTGCGAGGCATAAAAGTATGCGACCTACACTCCGACAAAGTCGAGTGTCTCTTCCAGGGATCGCATTTATGATCGTCGGTCTGGGCCTTGTGATCTTCGAAATGCAAACTGAGTTTTTGCTGATCCGTCTTGGCTCGACCGGACGAGTTTTGATTTTCTTTTGCGGAACTGGATTTTCTGTCTGGGGACTGAAAGAAATTATTGCCGGCCTGTTTCCGGTCATTTCAAAAACCGGAAACAGCTTTCGGCTGCCACGAGAGGGATTTGTCTACCTGTTGATTATGTGCGTGCTCTTCATTGGCTCGCTCGTCGGCAGAAACAACCTTCTACTGATGGTTTTCGCCAGCCTGATTGGCCCTTGGGTGATGAATGGGTGGATCACGTTTACGATGCTAAAAAAGTTGAAGGTTTCTCGTGTTTTGCCCGAGAGAATCATGGCCGGAAAAACATTCACCACGTCAATCGTTTTAGAGAATCAAAACTCCTGGCTGCCTGCCTGGCTGATGACGGTCCATGACTCGATCACCAAAGGCGAAGGTTGGCTTTCTCCGGAAGTTCTTTTCGTTCGCGTACCAGCAAAATCAGAAAGACAAGGGCATAATC
>DAOUPA010000713.1 GCA_030626405.1 Planctomicrobium sp. | reverse complement strand
TCCCAGACTCACTACAGATCGCGCCTTGCGAATCGCTAACGGCAATGATCACCGCTCCAGCCTCACGAAACAATCGGGCAGCCACCGAGCCAGCGTTTCCAAATCCTTGGATGGCGACATGCGCTCCCTCCACGGTGTCCAGACCGGTAACGACACCACGTGCCAGTAATCGTTCTGTTGCATACAAAACACCCCGTCCGGTTGCTTCGTTCCGTCCGAGCGATCCACCAAGTCCCACCGGTTTTCCGGTGACGACGGGCAAATTATTTTGTCCTGGGTGCATCATTTCATAAGTGTCATAGATCCAGGCCATTGTTTGCGGACTCGTGTACAAATCGGGAGCCGGAATATCGGTGTGAGGGCCTATCGCGTCACCGAGGCTGAAAATAAATCGGCGGGTGATGCGTCTCAGTTCTCTCTCGCTCAATTCTTTGGGATTACAGACTACGCCCCCTTTCGCACCTCCAAACGGAACATCAACCAACGCGCATTTCCAGGTCATCCAGCTAGCTAAGGCTCGTACCTCATCGGCTGTCACGTTGGGGTGGAATCGGACTCCTCCTTTACCTGGGCCGCGAATCCGGCTATGCAGAACACGGTAGCCCTTGAAACTCTGGACGGAGTCGTCATCCATTTCTATCGGGAAGTTCAAGGAGATCGTGCGAACGGGAGATTTCAAGAATTCGATCAATCCGCGTCGCATGTCGGGCAGGTACGGTAACGCCCTATCAAACTGTTGGCGCCCAATGTGGTATGGGTTGAGGTCTTCAGTATCACATTTCGTTGTCGAGATTTCATCAGGGGGCTGCTCATTCATTGATTTCATTGTCTATGTTACGTCGTTGAAAGCGGCTCATACACAAGTACGGGATTGTTACAGTAGGCGTTCCCTGGTGACCCGCGAAGGATCATCGGGAGTATTCTCCCACCGATATTCAATGTAGCCAACAGGTTGATTTTCCGGACACTCTTCAGGATGAGCAAGACTTCTTTAAACGAAACCATAACACAGGCGGAGTTGCCCGATAGCAAATTCACAGTATCAATCAGTTCTGTGGAATCGTTTGAGAAATGCCACGCACAATCACTCATCTTCTACCTGTTTCATTCCAGACCATTTGAGGGCGTCGTCGTAATTGCTGGTATCGAAAAAACGAGATTGGGCGAGGACGAATTTGTTCATGATTTTTTCGGCCATCTTCTGCCAACTTTTTTCTCCCACAACTGCGATACGCTCGGGAACGCGATAATGTTCGCGCACGAGTGAAAGATGATTCCCCAGTGCCGAGATGCTGGACCAACCGTCGAACTCTCGCAAATCAAGAACGAGGCGCACGTGCTCAGAATGACTCATCACATTGTCGACTTCATCATTGACTCCTTCGTAAGCACTTGGTTCAAGTTTCCCGAGTAACCGTACAGTGACAACATCACCTTGGCTATCAATATGGATTGTTCCTAGCGACTCGCTGAGCCAGCGTTTGGCATCATCCAACTCGCCTATCGGAAACAATTGAACCGGGCACGGCATCATAAACGCCATTGCCTTAACGCCGGTCTTCATCCAGCCTGAATCCGTCACGATGGCTATCCGATCAAAACCATTCCAGTGACGCAATCCAAGTTTCGTGTCATCCCACATGGCATCCAAGCTGTAACCTTTAAACTCAGGACCAACCTGCACTAAGAGTTTAATGCGATCAAATTGTTCGAGCGCTTTGTCTATGGCAGGCGTGAGAACGTAATCGTAATCACCCCCTGTGACATGTCCGGAAATGTTGAACCCCAGCGTTCCTTCGGGTAATCCTGCAATGACTTTAATCATGACTCCACTCCCAGAAGTTGGTGACAGAAATGAATTCGATCGCAACTTCCTCTTGCAATCACCGCGCCCACTCTCTGCTTGCAGTTTACCAACTTTAAAGAATTGGCGGTAACCTGGGGTAAAAGCGTCTCAAGTTTTCACTGAAATCCACCCACGTCGGAACTAGCTGCTCATGAGTCAGCGTTGCCAAAGAATCGAGTGGACTTCTAATGGCACAGAGACATTGGCGTGGCGCGGCAAGATACGCGGCGTATAGTCGGTTGCGGGGCGGGTTGCCGGCACTGATCCGCGATATCTGAAGCAGTTGAGCTTATTTTTAGTCTCTTCGATTCCTGATGATTCCACACGTTTCATCTGCTGTCGGACGGGACCATCTGCGTTTTTGTTTCCGTCTGCATACAGTTCGACTCTCACGAAATTCGGATCGAGACCATCGAGATAGACTTCGACTTCAAAGTGATGTTCTGTTTCGCTGGACTGGATTTTCACATCGTTAAATCGTAGTGAGTCCCATTTTTCACTCAGCGAATGCTTCCAATTGACAATGTCCGTCCCCAACTCACCATTAAACGCCAGTCGTTCACGGTAGTGAGACGCTGCCGGTAAATAATGTTGCTCGGTGTATTCACGAACAGTGCGTATCACGGAGAATTGCGGTGTCAATTGCGCCATGCTCTCCCGCATTTTGGTGACCCATTCTGACGAAATTCCATTTTCATCTCGTTGATAGAATTGAGGGATGACTTGATTTTCAAGCACATCGAAAAGTTCCTCCGCTTCCTTTGCGTCCCACGCTGGGTCATCTCCATGTTCGTGACCATCGC
>DAOUPA010000067.1 GCA_030626405.1 Planctomicrobium sp. | reverse complement strand
TCCTGAATTGAAACACTCACACCCCATTCCAGTTTTCTCGCACTGAATAACAAACTCTGAATATGTCTCAGCAATCAACTACAGAAAGCCGAACATTGTCTTGGTTTCGATCTGACCCGGAACAGAAGTTACTGTTCCGTGGTGGTCGTTTTACCCGAGTCAATAACTACTGCTCATTGCTTTTGGCGATCGTTGGAACGGTGCTGTTTTATCTCACACTGCTTCCCCTTCAGGTAACATACTTCGCACAAATGTTTACCCAAAGAGGAGTGGTTCCCTACTGTATCGTGGGTTTCTTTTTCTGGGCGCTGTTTATTCTCATCTTGAAGCTTCTCAAGCTTCAGTTACAACGTACCACACTAAAATGCTCTCTCTTTCCGGAGAACTCGGAATTCGTTCTCTCGCCAGCAACGGTTGGTGACCTGACTCGGCAGATGTATGAAGTAGTTGATGAACCACGGCAATTCTTATTGCTTAATCGAATTGAAATTGCTCTCTCAAATCTGAAGAACTTAGGCAGAGTCTCGGACCTCGATGAAATACTCCGATCGCAAGCGGATCAAGACGAATCGGTGATGGAGACTAGTTACTCACTGGTCAATTCGTTTGTCTGGGCCATTCCAGTGCTGGGTTTCATTGGAACAGTGCAAGGTCTTTCTCAATCTATTGGTGGGTTTGGAACCGTCCTTGCCACAACGGAGGATCTCAGCCAGATCAAATCTTCTCTCCAGAATGTGACAGGTGGGTTGGCAGTGGCCTTTGAAACCACACTTCAAGGGCTCGTTGCCGCACTCATAGTGCAACTGTTATTGACCTATGTAAAAACCAAGGAAGAAGAATTTCTGGATGACTGTAGCGAATACTGTGTTCGCAACATCGTTGGCCGACTACGGCTGACTCCCTTCCAAACAGAAGAAGTTCAATGAGCAAACGGCGTCGAAAATCAGGGCCGGGGCTCACGTTGTTTGCGTTTCAGGACATCATTATGTCCACCAGCGGCATTATCATCATGATCGTGTTACTGCTGACGCTGGAACTCGTAGAACGTGAGAGCAAAGACGAACAGTCCATGGTGGAAACTGTGGACATCGCCGAGATTTCCGCTGAAGTCCAGACGACAGAAGAGCAGATTGAAAATCTTCAACAACAACTGGAACAAACTGATCAAATCATTCAAACAGCGTCGACGCTTTCTCCCGGCGACCTCAGTCGACAAATCCGAAACTTGAATCTCCAAAATGACGAGTTGGAACGCTCTGTCAGCGAACTGAATCGCCAATGGAAAACAACCTCGTTACAGCAAGGCGAGATGTCTGATGAGCTCAAGAAGCTTCTGGAAACTCGGAAGGCACTTGCAGATCTAAATAGGGAAGAATCGAAGTTGAAGACCGAAATTGATACAGTCGTGACTGAGAACCGGCCGGTTTTTTCGTTCCCTCAAACAGACCGTCATTCGGGATGGTTGGTTGTGGTCTCCAAAAATAAATTTGAAGCGGCCCCACTAGAGAAGGCGTCTCGTCCAATTGGTTTCAAATCAAGAAGCAGTTTCTTGCGATGGATTGGTTCTCAGAAATCCACGGCGAAATTCTTTTTGGTTGTACGCCCAGACGGGATCGACACCTTCGATCGAATCAGAGAACAATTTGACCGGTCATCAGTTCGATATGGATTTGATTTGACTGGCCAAAATCAAGTCATCCTCAATGCGGATCGTGGAGCAGGCCAATGAGGAGACGACAACGAGCCAGTTCTGACAGTCTGGAACTACTGTTAGACACGATTTGCAACACATTCGGAGGAATTCTTTTTATTGCAATTCTGGTGATCATCATGCTTCAAATGAGCAGCGAACGATCTGTGAGTAACGAGACGGTTACTTCGGAAGTGATCGTTCAACATCAGCAACTCACAACTCGTTCGTCTCATCTGAAACAAGAATTGAGTCGTCTACAAGAGACACTCGCCAGTCAGAAACAAACGCTGGATCTGATGGCCCCAGCAGAAACCGCTCAATTGCTGGACAAGCGAACCCAAAACGAAAAACGACTTGAAAGAAATTTGAGTAAGCAGGATCAACTTCAGGTCAAAATCGAAACCAGCCGGACTCAAGCAGAACAAGTGGAGAGCAACATGGAAAACGCTCAACGCTCTCTGACTCAGACTGAAAGCACTGTCAAAGCACTCAAACAAAAACTAGAAGAAGAGCAAGAAAAACGACTTACGGAAATGAACACGACGCTTTTGCGGTCGAATAGCAACAAAAAACAAATCGTCGTTGTGATCCAGTATGACCGATTTTACATTTGGCATCGCTACAGTCCGAGTGGGCGTCGAATGGGATTAAACACCGATGATTTTGTTGTTCTTGGAAATGATGATCTGCATTTTTTGGAAACCACACCCAATCCGACAGCAGGAACTCCACTGACCGACTCCCCACAGACGACCGCCGAGATACGCCGCCGACTACAACATTTCTCTGCTCAGGAAGATTATTTTGCTGTGATTGTCCGCCCTGATTCCTTTGACACCTTTCGAATTTTTCGTGACTCCACAATTTCAATGGGATTCGAGTATCAACTTGAACCTTCAACCAATGAAAGATCCTTTGTCGACCGTGGTGGAGAAGGAGGTCGAGTTCAATAACAACAAATACCTTTGAACTATTCGAAAGTGACGATCCGAAATTTGTGAGATTTCCGTGTAAACATCGGACAGAAAATGCAACGCTGATTAATGGCGGTTTTCTGCTGATAGCGATAGAAAGTCTGCTAGCTCACACTAATTTTACGGCAAACCTCTTCGACTGCCACGCCAGTTTCCACTTGGCGAAGTGCAGAGGCAATCTGTTCGTTTGTAAATCGTGACTTCTTCATGATCATCATCTCCTGAAAATTATGACCAGATTCTTCCGAAATCTTCTCACTCGGTGTGGATAATTTTTTGCCGAGCAGTATGACAAGGCGGTGCAGGGACGGTTGGGGGACGGTTATCCTGAGGTGTAAGTTCTTTGCCTGAAAGATGTTTTGTCGTTGGGGACGGTCAAATTTCAAAAAAAGTGTGGGGGAAATATGTAAGTACTTAACATGAGTCATACTCAGAAATACCCTAGAGAATAAGAATGGAAATCGACCGTCCCCTGCGTCCCCAGGATGTTCGAGACCTGGAATACCAGGTCTCGATGACTGCGGTAACTTCGTCATGGTCGAAAGCCTGCCAAAGAATTCGTTGCTCGTAGCAGATGCTGGCTTTGCAGGAGACGCATTCTCTCAGCAATTCTTGGAGGCAAACCAATTAATTTGATTCGCGTAGGAGGCACCATTCAGCTACTGACTGAGTTGGGATATTGGGAACAGGCAGCGGGTGACATCGTTTCTTTCTGGACTCGAAAAGCCCAGTATCAGCACCACTCACCGTTGGTCTTGCGACTGAGGCGTTGCTAGCTACTGCAGATCGCCTCGATCCGCCAGGACCGGAAATGGTAACCACGTATTCGTGCCTTGAATCGACGCATTGCTATTGAGCACCGACAGCGATAGACAGCGACTTCTATCGTGAGAGTCGATCAATCAGGTACTCCGTGGAGTTTTTGTATTTCGGCTTCTCGATTCCGGGGTGGACAAGAACCACGTCGACACCGGTCGCTTCAAGTCGTTCTGCGAGCTTGACCCCCATGATCCCTGAGTGCGTCGGATCCTTGGGCGAAGCACCGACGACCGGCACTTCTCCACGATAGAACAAGGCGATCGGTGGATCCCCCTTCGAGACATGCTCAATCGGCGAGTACTCGTGGATCCATGGGAGTACTTTCTCTCGATTGTCAATCAGGATTTGAAAGTTCTTCAAGCCGAATGCATGAGCGCCATAACGGTAGTTTGGCATCCATTCCCGCAGCTCTTTAGGATCGAGAGACACTTGGGCTCCATTGACAGCCGCACACGTGAGTCGCGTCGACTCGCGTGCGATAGGATCCTCACTCTTGGGGTCCGCCAGATCGTCATGAAAGGCCAGCCACAAGGAAGTACACGCGCCAGCCGAGCCACCAGTGGCACCGATTTTTGTTTTGTCGAGATTCCACTCTGCTGCCTTGGAACGGATGAACTGTAATGCTCGGGCAGCGTCACCGAGTGGGGCCTTCACTGGTGGTTCGACCTGATCCTTGACTCCGTTTTGCACGTAGCGGTAGTTGATCGCGATGACCGAAATCCCACGATTCAGGAAGGCCTTGGGATTCGTTTTCTTGTCGCCACCACTCCAACCGCCACCGTGAATATATAGGACGACTGGCGTTGGTGTGTCAGACTTCGCCGGATAGAAGTCGAGAACATTTCGTGAATGAGGGCCGTACGAAACATTGAGTTGCGTCTGAAGTTCCTCGGCATGGCAAGTGAAACTCAGAAACAGCACAGACATCAGCATCAGCACGTAGCGCATTAGTTGTAACTCCACAAGGCAGGTCAGTTCGAAGAAGCCGCGGGTACATTCTGTAGGCCACGGTCAACGACAACAGCTTAGCCGGAAGCTCTCTCGATCTGCCAGTGACGGAATAAAATGGTTAGGCAAGCAGTCTTTTGAAGGATGACTTAAATGCTTTGTGCAGACGAAATCCGTTCCGCATCTTTGCCGGCGAACCAGAGATGCTTTGCCGATCGACTTCGAAGAGATGTTTAGGACGTTCTTCTTTCCCACGAAAGCAGAACGAACCAGGATACCGAATCCCAACGGCACGATCCCGAACTCGGAGAGTTCTGACCGTCTGACAAGAATGTCACCACAAGAGAAGGAAAAGAAAACCGCTTCGACCTTGATAAAGAAACCTACGCGCCCTCAACCCTCACTTGACAAAAAGGCCATAGAGATGTCATGCCCCGTTTCAGGCTACGGTCCAAAACACCGGTTGATGAAATCTGACATTTTCGCCCGGTAAGTAGTCTGCCCCAGTCCATGGTTGGCGTGTTCTCCATTCTTAATCAAAAGCATGTCTTTATTTGGCCCCGATGCGGCATCGTATAGCTTTTCGCACATGAAGCAGGGCACCTTTGAGTCGGCAGTTCCATGAACAAAAAGCACCGGAGGTATCGTTTTATTTCGAATCTTTTCAATTGAATCGAAGCGATGTCGAAGCAGGAGGTCAAGTGGCAGCAAGTATGTCGCAGCGAACTTCCATTGGGCCATCGGCTTGACAGCAGTAAATGAACTTTCAGCCACGAGCCCACCGGCGTCAGGGTGGCGTGTCGCGAGTTCGATAGCGATCGCCCCACCCAATGAATGTCCGTAAATCAGAATATGTTCCGGTGCAAAGCCACGCGTCGTCGTCAGGTAATCCCATGCGGCCTCCGCATCCAGATACACGCTACTTTCTGATGGTGTCATGGTTCCGAAGGTTGCCCCAAACCCGCGGTAGTCGATCACAAGAACATTGCAGCCCAGCTCATTGAGGCACTGTGCATGCTCTAGGTTTTTGCCGATGGTTGCATCCTGACCGTGTAGGTAGATCGCCACCGGAGCATCGCCACTGGCAGGCAACCAGAATCCATGAACAGCAGATTGTTCGATTGGAATTTCTACATCTTCGTAGGGCAAAGACGGCTCCAAATCAGCAGGGGTTTGTGCGATCTTCTTCAGCGGTTTAAATATCGCGTGTTCCTGAGTGCTCCAGAAGTAGGCGCCTATAGCTAGGTAGGATGCTAGCAGCAAACAAAGGACAGTCCGGATTCGGCGTTTTCTGCGCGTAATGTTTTTGTGTTCCATTGCGAGATGTACGTGAGTACAACGTCCAGGATAACCGAGTCGCCGGAGAAGATTCACCACTCAATTGCCGCACTGACGGCGACTTCGGTTCATCCTTTTGGTGCGCCAGTCGCCAGTCATGGCTTGTGACTTGTGGGGTGAAAGTCCCCTGGATGAGAACGAAGGTCTTAAAGAACGCAGTGTACCGACTGTGACTCCTATTGACAAAAGACTAGACGAGGACAGCTGCGGTAAGGTAACAAATCGTGGGAAGGAAGCCCGCGTACCCGAAAGGCATCGATATCAGGTACCCCTGAATCAGGAGTTGCGACGAGTCTGTGGAGAATGAAGTTTTTGCATACAATGACGAGTGATCACGTGTGTCTGTTGGCACCAAAATTTACTTTGGCCTCGTCTTCCAATTGGCTGGATGGTGATGTTTTGCTCAACGACAAATGATGTGCGCGGGGTTGGGATTTCAGAATTTGGACAGATCTTCTAATAGCTAAAAAAAAGGAAAACCATCGGAACCGACTTACAGGTCGGTCCCAACGGCGATTTGCATTGTGATTCGATCATTGTCTCCTTCGTGCCAGCGTTATGAATCTTTCTTCTGGAACGACTCTGTCTCCTGTTGTTGTTGGTTCTTGAGAATTTGAACGATTCCTCGCGCGATCAGTCGTAGGTACGATTCCGTTGCCGATGGCGTTGAGTGTGTCTGAATCGTCTTTGAATTCTTTGAAACGTTTTGATTTTGATTGTGCATGGTCTTTCTTTGGTTTAGAGTTGGGCGCAATAAAAAGCCCCAGGTTCACGGGGAACCTGAGGCCGTTGTTGAAGGAAGGGTTGTCGTCATAGGCGACGTAGTCAAAATTAGAACTCACCAGCTCCATCCAGCGGAGCGAACTGATACCTCGCATGAAGCTGACGGCGTAACTTGTTGTAGTCGTGCGGCGGTTCGAGGACGGGAATGTACGGACCCGTGATTCCACGTGCGTCCATCAGCCGTTGCAGTTGCGAAGCTCTCTGAGTCGCCGTGATAGTGATCTCCAACGACTTTGCAACGTTACGTTCAGTCAGTCCTTCTCCGCGAAGTCGAACAACTTCTTTGCGGAACTCCTCGCGCTGCGGCGGTTCAAACAGGTCGACTTCAAGGACTTTTTCCATTGGGGCTCGTAACGCCTCACGACTACATGCGTCAGGCAGAAGCTCGCCAAGATGCAATCGAAAACGAGCTCGCATGACGATGTGCCCCCCATCAATGAGTCGGTAAGGAAACACGACAATCTTTGGCACCAGGCGTTGCATCACCTTGTTGAACTCCCACGTAAACGGAAGATCCTGCTGCAATGTCTCCCGCGCGAGAGTCTTTAACTCGTCAATTGTTGGGATCTCGATGATCCCTGTTGATGCGGCTTCGAGTTGGCGGATTTCGTAATTCACGTCTTCAAACTCTTCTTCTGCTTGACGAAGACGTTCACGAATACGCTCACTACTATCTCCTTCTTCGATAAAAGAAATATAGTTGTCGATCGTCCGTTCACACTGCTGCGCTTTCTTTCGCAGTTGCTGCAGCTGTTGCTGCCGATCAGAGTCAGCAGCCAAAGCCTCTTCGTTCACGAGATTCAAAAACGCCTCGTCAAATCCCGGCATGTTTTCGACCTCCTGGAAAACGGCGTCTGCAATCTTCTTCGCAACCAAAGGGCCATCAATGGAGATGCCGTTCCAACATGAATATGCTCTGGCTCCATCACACATCAGGTGCTCGGTTTGGCCATGACCACCGAAGACGAACTTGTGATCACAGACTCCACAAAAAACCATTTGTC
Source organism: Planctomicrobium sp. (assembly GCA_030626405.1). Taxonomy (GTDB): domain Bacteria; phylum Planctomycetota; class Planctomycetia; order Planctomycetales; family Planctomycetaceae; genus Thalassoglobus. Next base: position 13,642 of record DAOUPA010000067.1, on the reverse strand, counting down.
CTGGGAATGGGGTCCTCTTCTTCGGTCGACCTTTTAAAGGATCCGATTCCTTCGATTCGGATCGGCGATAATGAGCATTCCTCTCAACAAGTTGGCGTTGCAGCCGGTCAAATCGGTCCGCATCCACAAATGCCAAGTGCGGACACTCACGTGTCAATAGCTCGGATTCGGGAGCTGGAACGGATCGCCGGTTCCCAGACTTGTTGTGGCGGACACTTTTGTGGTTGTTCCATTCATCGATTCCCTTAAGACGCGGATGAAGGAATCGTGTCGTCACTAAACGGCAGTCCCACTTCTTTTGCTTGCTCTGGCCTCCCACGGGAAACCCGATCTCGTTGAGCCAATCAGCAACTTCGGAATAGCCAGATCCTGCCTCGAGCATTGAAAATCCCCGTTCGACAATTTCCTCCGCTCCGGGTGCTTTTTGGATTTGACTGATGTTGTCTGCTCCGTCTGGAACGACATAAAACGGCCCTGGATCAGACAGGATCGCGCCGTTGACAAACCGGTTGCGAAGCGACCTTTGAATACGCTCGATCGTGTCACGATTTGACCGTTCGTGGTGCCAACTGGAGATGAATGCACCATCCCGCCAGCCACCGTCAGCGGTGTCGACACGGTCGTTGATGGCGATTAGCCTCATTCCACAATCTTCGCACAATTCGCAAAAATCAATCGCACGAGTCCGACGGCAAATCCGAGCGAGATCTTCGGTGATTGCCAAGTCATGGTTGCGAGCTTCGATCAAGGCTTCCAGGAGGGCTAGCTCTTCACGATCCAGTCTCTCTCCGCTCCCTTGTGTGGCGATATCGTAATACTCGACGGGACCATCATACATCGCTTCCACATGCTTTTTCAGGAGAGCCAGCTGGTCGTCGAGACTGCGCTCGTCCTGACTTAGCGTGCTGATTCGCGCAATTCGAATCACTTGAAGTGTGTGTCCATCCTGAGGATGAAGTTCTCTGTTGTCCGATATCATCGGATATCTCCTTAATAATGTGTCGAGGTGATCTCGACGGGGAATTTGCTGGGATAGTCGTCTGCGCGATGTGCAGTACACGGAGCCAACATGAATCCGAAACCACCTCAGCAGGGCTGATACCCGCCACAATAGGAGTCCGTTGTCACGCCTCTGTCGCGTGGTGCGACAATTGGTGGTCGCCTCGAAAAAACTTAAAAATTAATTGAAACACGTCTCATAATTGTTTGCAGACAGTCTTCAACAGTTGTCGAAACCCAGAGAGTTCACTCGTATGAGCTCGGACTGTCTGTGAGAGCCTCGTGGCGGACTCTGGCAACCGTTTTGTTCCTCAACTGAAGTGGCAACGACCTGTGCGCAGGCGTCAGAGAGAATGTTTTCTGCGATAAAAATGAAAGAATTCGTGAAGCGAACTCTCATGTTTCGTCAAAGCAGGAGAGTTGTTTTCGTTTTTTGCTGACGGCGGAATTCATTCGCAGGAATTCCGTTCAACAGTTCTTTGTCAGGGAACGTTTTGACAATCAGATTCCACACTCTGTCTGAATGGTTTGGTGACTTCCAAACTGCACCTTGCAGGAACTCTCAAAGAGTCAGACTTGTGGATGGATTTGTTCGAGCAAAAATGGCTGCCGCCTCACTTGGGATCACCACGCCAACACTCTACGGCTGGCTGGGGCTTTCTGATCAGGGGCTGCTTTTGCTGCGGGGAGCATCAGTGACGATCGATTACCTGCAAGCCGGTCCTCGTGGGCAAGGAACCATTTGGATTGCTCAATCGGAAGTTCACCGTATTCGTGAGTTGATGCGAGTCCGACCAAATCTTTCTCCTTCTCGTTCTCAATCCAACAAAACTCCCTCAGTCACTCATCAGCACATCACAGCGAAACTTGGCCGACCAGAAGATTAACAAAAAAGTGAACACCCTTGGTGGCAAAGTGATCGCACGGCAATGCGGTCACTCATTTGAGCGATCCCACACAGAACGTCTCCGTGGGATCGTTTTCATTCTCAGGGCGTCTTTGAAACCACTTCCTCTGATGCTGTCTGTTTCCCCAAAGCAGCCCAGAGTGGGGCATTGTAGTCGTCAGCCCACTGGGCATAGTGCCGCCAACAGACAGTCGGCGTATTTCCCATTAACCCTGCCAACACTTCAATCGAGACTGATTTTCCAGTGTAGTAGCCAGAGAGAGTTCGCTTTGCAAATGTATGGCGGCATGCGTACATACAACGATCGTTGAGAAGATCGAGTTTCTTTTTCAGTTCCAGAAACTGATGCACACAGTTACAACGTTGCCAGACTCTTCCATGAGTCGTGCGGAACAATGTGATTCCAGAACCCCTGGGAGCCAGTTGCATCAAGCTGCGTGTCATCGTTTCCATTTCTTCGCAGAGCATAATGCGACGATCTTTCCCGGTCTTACGGGCTGTTTTGTGTCCATACTCACCCGTGTCCGTACGTGCCTTCAGTAAGTAGAACATGCCTTTCGGTGTTTCGACAACATGATCAGCCGTCACACGAGCGAGTTCTGAATACGGTCGTGCACTCGTTAAAATGCAAGCTTTGATGAATTGCCCTAATGCTGGCGATGCCGATTTGTAGAGAGCGACCTCTTCCTCGGGAGTGAACGCGACCACTCGAAGAACCGCAGCAGGTTTTTCATAGCCTGCAACCGGATTCGTCTCGAGATCATCGAACTTGCAACAAAAGTTAAATGCGGCATTCACCGTCCCGAGACTACCTGGAAGCAGCGCGCGGCGAAGTTTAATCATCAGAGTAATGGACAGTTTCGTGAGGGGAAACGCTCCATCTACGAGGGAGGGCACCGAGCGCCTTTTTTCATTCGCTGGCCAGCGGGCATCGCCAAGCCGGGGCGGAGTTACCATGGACCGGTGTGCCAGACCGACCTGCTGGCCACGTTCGCGGAAATGCTGGGAGCGAGACTGCCGGCCGGTGCGGGAGAAGACAGCCAGAGTTTATTTTGGGTGTTGAAGAAGGTTACAACCTTGAAGCGAGTGCCGATGATTCATCACAGCAACAGCGGAGGTTTCGCGATTCGCGACGGAAAATGGAAACTGGTCATGGGAGCCAGGAGAGGCCGGAAGCGGGAACTCTACGATTTGTCCTCCGATTCCGGTGAGTCCAATAATGTGATTACCGAGCATCCCGATATAGCGAAGCGGCTGGAACAGGCACTGAGCCGTATCGTAGTCAACGGCCGGAGTACGCCCGGAGAACCGGTTTCCAACGATACCGGGTATTGGAACGACCTCTATTGGATGGATGAAAACGACTACGTTCGCTGATCGACGCGTCAGACAGGTGTCGTTCGTTTTGTAACTGAGAACTACACCCGGAGAACATGATGAAACGATTTCTGCCCATCTTCTTTGCGCTCGCTTTTTGCCTGGCCGGTCTAACGCGGATTCAGGCGGCGGATCCTGCCTTTGGAAAGCAGCCCAACATCATCCTCATTATCACGGACGACCGGGGATACTACGACCTGTCCTCCCACGGGAATCCGCACTTGGCTACGCCGAACATCGACAAGTTGCGCGATGAGAGTCTCCACTTCACTCGTTTTCAGGTCAGCCCCACCTGTGCCCCGACCCGCTCTGCGATCATGTCGGGGCGGGCACCTTTCTACGTGGGAGTGACTCACACCATCCTGGAACGCGAGAGAATGAAACTTGGCGTGCCGACCATGCCCGAGATGCTGCGGGATTCGGGTTACATAACCGGAATATTCGGCAAGTGGCACCTGGGTGACCAGGATCCGCACCGGCCCGATAAACGCGGATTCGACGAGGTGTTCATTCATGGCGCTGGTGGTATCGGACAATCCTATGGCGGAAGCTGCGGCGACGCGCCGGGTAACAAGTATTTCGATCCGGCTATCCTGCACAACAACACCTTCGTGAAGACCAAGGGTTTCTGCACCGACATCTTTTTCAATCAGGCCATGAAGTGGATGGAAATGCAGAAGGGCAAGAAACCCTTCTTCACCTACATCACGACCAACGCGCCGCATGGCCCCTTCATCGCGCCAGATTCCTACAAGAAGAAATTCATCAATGCAGGCATCAAAGGCAACACGGTCGGGTTTTATGGAATGATCGAGAACATTGACGACAACGTTGGCCGCCTGACCGCGAAGCTTGCCGAGTGGGATATCGAAAAGGACACTTTGCTGATATTCATCACCGACAACGGTCCCTCGGCCTCGAACTACAATGGCGACCACAAGGGTAAGAAGGGCAGCGTCGATGAAGGCGGCACGCGTGCGCCGAGCTTCTGGCGTTGGCCGGGCGTGTTGAAGCCGGGCGCCGATGTGGATCGCATCGCCAATCACTATGACGTTTTGCCTACTTTTGCGGCCATCGCGGGCGGGAGCCCGAAGCAGCAGGATCAATTGCACGGTCGGAGTCTGGTGCCGCTGTTGAAGGATGCCAATGCGACTTGGGAGGATCGCTTTCGGGTATTCCACAAGGGGCGTTGGGCGAAAGGACAGGCAGCAAAATCCAGGAACAATGGTTTTGCTGTCCGGAATCAGCGGTTCCGGCTGGTGGGTCGCAATGCCCTTTACGACATGGAACAAGACCCGTCGCAGAAGACCAATGTGATTACGAAACATCCCGAAATTGCGAAGCAGATGAATGCCGTCTACGACGAGTGGTTCGATGGTGCGCTGCCCAACATGGTCAACGAGGATGCTCCGCTGACAGGGCACAACACGTTTCACTTGATGTTCTGGAAGCAATACGGCATTGAAATTCCTCCGGTGAAGCAGCGCAAGCCAATGCCACGGAAAAAGAAAAAACCAAAAAAGGAATAGCAGCATGCCAATAGGTGGGGACAAATCAGGAGGTAAGTCTTCCAGGATTCTGCAACCGCCAATTGATGACCAACAAGTTGACCCGGCCACTAATCGGGTAACTTGCCCCGCGTGTTGTCATTTGGTTGGCACTTGGCGGTGCAGAGAAATCAGGGATTGCCACACGTCGTTGCGTGTCCCCACCACAACGAACATCCGATAGTGATATTCACCCGGTTTTACGGTCGTCGCGTCCCGCACACGAAACACGCAATTCCACTTGACGACTTTCGCAGCGGCAAATCGGAATCTGCCGTAGCCCGCGTGTTCAAATCCCTGCGCAGGCTGCTGCGGGGAAAACACTCCCATCGCGTATTTTCCACCTGGTGTCGAAAGGACGACCGGGAACCGTTGTTCGCCGGGCCCATCGCTCAGCATCATCAACTTGCCGCTCTTGGGATCGAACCTCAGAAAGCTACTGAATTGTGCGGGCATGTAACCAGTGATTGCTTCGAACTGAGCGAGTGTATGATGTTCTTCCATTGGGACCTTGAATGTCACGTTGTACTCGATGACATGCGGCAGCCCCTTGTAGCCGATACGCACGTGTTTCGAAACGAGATGTCTTGACAACGGTGTTCGATTCTTCGCCGTCTTTCCCGAAGACTTCTGTCCCGGCTGCAACCAAAACGCCATTTGCGTCGTCGTCTTCAATTCACTTCCTTGTGAGACGAGCTTTAGTAGTTGACTGGTCGAACAGTCACCCCGGCCATCATTGCGGGATCCAGCTTCGGTCGGGTTGAAGCACTCCGCGTGAAACCCCGGTTGTCCAAGATCGAAACTGCACGCGGACTGCAGTTGCCGTCCGTGGTCAAAACTGTCGATAAATTCCTTGCCGTTCCAGGTCAACGAGTGAATCGCGCCGGCCAGCCTGGATGTTGTCGTGATGACGATCTCGGACGGCCCCGCCTTGCCGCGGATGACGGAGTCGCCGGCAACCGTACTCTTGAAATCATCGGCGGCAGCGTTCCCGGAATCCCAGAGAAGCGCCGACAACAATAGCTCGGCCACGACGGTTAATTTCGGAAAGTGTTCTCTGATTATCATTGCGATTTTAGTTCCGCGAGAGTCAGCTGTGAATCCTTGTTTGCGTCGCGACGCTGGAACTGTCTTGTTAGCGCCGGAACGTTTCGATTGTTCGGATCACCGATGTACTCCTTCAACGTCAGAAAACCGTCCTTATTTATGTCGCGTCTGTTGAAAAGCGTCTCGGGATTGCGGGCGGGTTGCTGGCCGCGTTTCTTCTTTCGCGGCTCTAATGTGGGAGGTGTCTCTGGGCGTTTCGCGAGTTTGCCGTCGAGATAATGATCGAAATAGTTGCCGCCCGCGCGAGAGAGGGCTGTGTTCGGACTGGGATCCATCAACCCTCGTGACCACTCGTGGAGCTTCTTCCGCATGTGCGCGGCTCGGTCGGCGTGCTTTGTGATGAGATTTTGTTTCTCGTGCTGATCGCTGCTCAAGTCGAAGAGGTAGGCCCGGTCGTCGCCTTGCAGAAATTTCCAGTCGCCTTCGCGAATGGCGGCCTGTCCAACCCAGCGCCAGTAAAGCGCATCGTGTGGATCACCGGCTGTTTTTTCCGTCAGAAACGGGGCCAGATCGACGCCGTCGATTTTCTCGTCTCGTTTCAAGCCGGCTGCGGTAAGTGCGGTCGCGGTCGCATCGAGGGCGATGACCGGTCGCTCATAGACTTTGCCTTTTACAAAACGGGCCGGCCAGCGGGCGATGAAGGGAACACGAATGCCCCCTTCGGTCAACATTCCTTTTTCGCCGATCCAAGGTTCGTTGAGCGATCCATCCCAACCTGGACCACCTCCGGGGGCGTCGATCTTGTGGATCTTCAGCGGCGCGCCGTTGTCACTGATGTAAAAGACCAGTGTGTTCGCTGCGACGCCCTTATCTTCAAGCGTCTTGCTAATCAACCCGACGCCGTCATCGACGGCCGAAAGCATGGCCAGGGCCAACCGCCGCCGACGCGGCATCTTCCCGGGGAAACGTTGCAGGTATTTCTCAGGGGCTTCCAACGGAACGTGCGGTGCAAAGAAGGGAACGTACAGAAAGAACGGCTTGTTGGTTGCGGAATGCCGGTTTATGAAACTCGCCGCCCATGCGGCCTGCACATCAATACGGAATCGCTGATCGACGTGGATCTTTTTCCCTCCGAGCGATTCTCCCGAAGCGTCATGCGTTGCGACATAAGTCCGCATTGAACCGCAGAGATACTCCTGAAAACCATGACCATCCGCGTAACCTGGGTTGTTTAACCGGTTGCCTTTGTATTGTCCCTGATTATTGATCGCTCGTTGGCCCCGCGTGCCGTCCGGTCGGTCGCCGTTGCTGCCCACGGCACCGTCGAGATGCCATTTCCCGCACATTCCTGTTACGTAACCGGCATCGGCGAGACGCTCGGCGATGGTGCGCTCGCTCCAGGGCAAACCGGCATCTCCGTTTTGTTCCAGCCCGAACCGATTCTGGTAGCGACCGGTCAACAGCCCCGCACGCGATGGCCGGCATTGCGGCGCGCTGCAATATCCGGCGGTGAAACGGACTCCTTCCGCTGCCAACTTGTCCGTGTGCGGCGTCTTGACGTCGTCGCGAATACCCTGGCAACTCAGATCCGAATAACCGTGGTCGTCGGTGTAGATTATGATGACGTTCGGCCTTTTCGGCGCAGCCCGAGCTTCATCGCAGTAGCTGAGCAAAATTGACGCGGCAACCATCAGCGGCAGTGTGTGTCGTCGGTATATCATCGCTTTTTCATTTCTTCCAACGTCAGCCGCGAATCTTTGTTGGTGTCGCGTTGTTTGAATTGCCGGGTCAAAGCGGGCACGTTTCTACCTTTCGGATTGCCGATGTACTCCTTCAGCGTCACGAATCCGTCGTTGTTCCTGTCGCGTCTTTTGAAGAGCGTTGTCGGGTCTCCTCCCCGTTTGTTCTTATTGTTTTTCGTCGGCTGTTTGGTCGGTTTTGCGGTCGGATCGTATGCAGGATTTGGCAAAGGAATGACGGCTTCGGCTTTGAGGAGGTGCTGTGTAATATCCGCATTCAGCGTTGTGACGAGTTGTGGTTTCATCGCGGCCAGATTTTTGGATTCACCGATGTCATCATCCAGATTGTAGAGTTCGAAACGATCGGACTGTTTCGGACCATCTCCGTGAAACCGGATCAACTTCCAAGGGCCGCGGCGGATGTAGGTTGATGGAATCGTGTTTGGTTGGGGGAAGTAATTGGGGACGAAGCAGACGACTGACTCGCGCGGGCCGGGTTCGCCCAGCAGCGACGGAACTTGGCTGACGCCGTCGAATGTAACATCCGCCGGTTTCTCGATTTGCATCATCTCCAGCAACGTGGGATACCAGTCGGTGCTGGAGAGAAACGCCGCCGACTTGCTATCAGGTTTCGTTTTGCCGGGCCAGATGACCGCACACGGTACGCGGGTACCACCTTCGTAGATCGTCGCCTTGCCGCCACGCAAGGGCACGTTGCTAGTAGGTGGGTTGCCATCGACACGGCTGTACATGTTGCCGCCGTTGTCGGAGAAGAAAATGACGATCGTCTTTTCAGACAGTGTCAGGCGATCCAGCGTATTGAGCAGTTTTCCGACTGCCTCATCAAGGCTTTCGACCATCGCACCGTAGACCGGGCATCGCTGCGGATCCATCGGATCGACTTTCTTTTCGTACTTGGTAACCAGTTTTGGTTTGCCGTCCCATGGGCCGTGCACGGAGAATGCCCAGTAGTTCAAGAAGAACGGCTTGTTCTTATTCTTTTCGATAAATGCGACGGCCTCGGTCGCCATGCGGTCTTCGATGTGTTCGTTCGGTATTGCCGGATCGAAATCGAGTTCCTTGGGAAATCTCCAGGGTGCGACATAAGAACCGGCGGGTCCCGGTCCCCACCAATGTGGCACATCGATATCAAAACCGTGCTTCAGCGGCGAATACGGTTCGCGTCCCAGATGCCATTTTCCGAAATGCCCGGTGGTATAGCCGGCCGCTTTTATGGTCTCGGCGAGAGTCGTGTATTTTGTATCGAGTCGCGAAATGCTTCTCGGTGTTCTAACTTTTTGGTAGGGCCGCGCCGGCAGCATGAGTGTCTTATTGAGAAGCACATTCGGAGTGTGTCCGGCGGCACTCGTGAACCCGGTCCGCGCGGGATCGAGTCCGGTCATGATGCTCGAACGCGTGGGGGAACAGAGCGGGTGAGACGTGTACGCGTTGTGGAACAGCATGCCACGCTTCGCCAGCCGATTTATGTTCGGCGTCTCGTAGAATTTCGTCGTACCGTAGAGTGTGGTGTCGCTCCAGCCGAGATCGTCGGCGAGGATGAAGACGAGATTGGGCCGTTCGACTGCGGCATGCACGTCGCGAGCCGTGACCATTGCCAAAAACAGTGACGAAAAGATCAGAGTTGTTTTCATCTTGAATTCACACACCTCTCATGGATGTTGACGCGGCTGTTCGATACGGGAATCTTTGTAGCCTGGAATTATAATCGCCACACGTGTTGAACGAAACGTGCTTGTGGAAACGCCCAGGCTACAAAATCGGGAGATCCCAAGCCTTGTCGTACAATCAACCGTCGCCAAAGTCGAGCATGTGTCAAGAACTCGTGGAGCGTGACATGGTTCAAAAAACCACCGTTTTCTGATTTGAGTCCGAGTTTCTCATACGTTTTATTAGATTCAACGAATTCGTACCAAGTACGCCATGCGTTTTCTCGGAGTCTGGGCTAATTCCGACTTGAACTTCTGAAGCCTGCAAAGTGGAGTAACGTACAGACGTTTTCTCAACATTTATTTACAGTCGAGGATTGCTGGAAATGATGTAGAATTCTTGGCGGGGCGTGACGATTTCACGGAAACGGTTACTACTCAATCCTTACGTTCTAGCCCGTCATCATACATGACCACTGAACGGTCTGTCTTGACTTCGGTGATGTCATTTCTGTCTCGCCATTTCACAGCCCGATAGGCCAGCAATAGAGCGACTTCACCAAAAGCAACGATCCAGCATGTCAATCCCCAGAGGAGGCCACGGATGCCTGGGTTGTCGATATAATATTGGGACGGAACGAAGTAGCCGAAGATGACGCACAAATGATACGCCAGTTGGAACGTCGAAAATGCAAGCGCGACTTGAATCACTCGCAGGGTTTTCGTGCGACGAATCCGATACCCCAGCCACATGAGAAGCAGTTGGCTTGAATTCACAATGAGAACGATTTTCACCAACAGTCCGAAGAATTCCCCCGGGGAATTGGCGGCCATTCCGGTCATTTCCGAATTGAAGACACCAGTTGTATGAACCCAAAAAAACACGAGCGCATTCACGCCGATCAGTATCGTGCCCGCTTCGCGAATGCGTTGTTCATGGTGGCTCCAGTCGTTGAGGTGATCCCACCAGTATACACCTCGAGTCTTGGTCGACTCTCCCGACAAGTAACGTTGCAACTCTTCAGCCAGTTCGGCAGCCGATTCAAACCGGTCGTCGGGATTACGTCGCAGGCACTTCATGCAGATCGCTTGCAACGAACGATCAACGGCGCTGTTGATTGAACGTGGATTTTCCGGTGAATCATCTTTCAGTTTTGTGAGTACGTCCGGAAATGACGCCGCCTCAAACGGAGGATTTCCAGTGAGAAGTTCGTAGAGGATCGCACCCAAAGAAAAAATATCAGTGGCGATCCCCACGTCTTTGCTTCGTCCGCTTGCTTGTTCAGGAGACATGTATAGCGGCGTTCCCAGCACCATGCTCGAACCGGTATCACGTAGTGTCTCCGTGACAGAGCAGGCTAAACCGAAATCTAGAATTCGCACTTGGGAATTCGCAGTCCACTTGGCCTTTGAGTCACTTTCCGACTGACACGTTACCATGACGTTGGCCGGTTTCAAATCACGGTGAATCACTCCTTGAGTGTGACCGTAATCGACTGCTTCAGAGAGTTGTCGTACGATCTCCGCCGCGATGCGGGGTGCAATCGGTAGGACTTGTTGCGAACTCCACTCCGCGAGATTGACTCCCGGACAGTAAGCCATCACGTAGTAAGGAATTCCTTCATCCTGACCAATCTCGTAGACAGGAACAATTCCGGGATGCTCCAACTGCGCGGCCAGTTCAGCTTCACGTTCAAATCGTTTGACGATGTCGTTTCGTTCGGCGAGTTCAGACCGCATCACTTTAATAGCAACGTTACGATTCAGGCTGGAGTCCTCTGCGAGGTCAACAATTCCAAACGTCCCACGCCCTAACTCTCGCTTAATCGTGAAGCGACCAACGGATTTGCGCCGACGTGTAAGAGGGATGGGCTGTGCAGCACGAGAGGAAATGTTCGAGAGTAATTGGATTGTCCGAGCTGTTGTGGGTTTTTCTGTCTCAAATCCGTGCTGGTTCGTTCCCGATTTTTTCAGCGACTGTTCGTACCGCTCATACAGTTCGGAATCGGAGAGAGGAGGATCCGCCTGCCGGGATCCGTTGTCGCTCTTTGAACCTAAATCCTCATCACTCATCATTAAGTCTCCTTATCCATCCGCTTCCATCTCTTGGCTAATCCGATCAATGGCGGTCGCCCAGTGACGCCGGACAGTCTCCCGAGGGCGACCGACTTCCTGAGAAATTTCCTCAAAACTGAGCTGCTCGTAATATCGAAGTGTCACAATCTGTTTTAGTTTCTCAGGCAATCGATCTATCGCCTTGAGAAGACGCAGTTCTTCCTCACGACTTGACGCGATCTGGCTTCCAGTTAAGTCTGAGGAAGAAGTCGGATCGTGATTCAGAGGCAACTCACAGCTGACATCACGTTTTTTTGCGCGAAAGTGACGAACCGCATCGACCGCACGGTGCTCTACAATCTGGGCGAGCCAAGCCCGAAATTCGCCCACTGTTTCGCCACGGAACTCAGAAAAACCTTGAAAAACTTTCAGCATGCTCTCTTGAACAACATCCGAACTACCCAGCTTCGCTCGAATTGTCGACCCGAGTGAGTGTTGAGCTTGTCCATTTAGTGAAGGTCTCATCAAATCGAGCAGTGTTGCCAAATCCTGATCGCTACCGGCTAGCGCCTCATTGAGTAATTGCTGTAATTCGTCGTGACAAAGTATTTCCTCACCGTTCATAAACTCATCCACACCGGCCTTTGCTGCAGCGTTCTGTGCACTCATCGTTGGCGAAATGCAATTGCTGAACAGAACCGAGCAGCGTGAATTGTCATTAATGGAGGCCACAAACTGAGGAGTGATGACCCACAAGATTTGCAAAAGTGTGCCTCAACTGTAAACCAAAGTCAAGCAATGAGTTGGAACGAAACAAGCGTCTAATGACATCCGACCACTCACGTTAAAAACGGAAAAAATCAGTCGAGCCGCTCACTTCTGCTCGACCTGGTTTTTTTATTGAGTCAGTTCTCCGCTTGTTGCCCTCCGAACTCCATGTTTTCTGGTCGTATGTCCTCAACTCTGAAAGAGACCTGCAAAATTCTGAAAAAAGGTGGGCGAGCCGATTTTGAATTCCGCCAGAGATTGATGAGCAGGGCGGTTCGAACGAGATGGGAGAGTGATCGATTTTCGTTAGTTTCACAAAGTTCGGAAATTTCTCCAGAATTCATGACCGTGATCTGCTCCCTTTTTTCCGCATGTATATTAGGGAGGCCTGAGAGCGGGAAGAAACCAAGTCGATTCGTCGAAAAGTTGCTCGAAAGAAGTTCAGGGGCGGATCCCGCTTGAGGAGTAGAGGCAAAAACCGGCCGTACAACACATCCGAGCCTATGGTCTGCACTCTCGGGTGAGTTGTTCCATGGAACGCACCGTGCAGTCATTCATTTTTTACAACATACAACCAACGGAAGAGGATTTTTCATGAGAGTTTTGATGAGTACGATTTTGATCGCTGTCGCCTGTTTGTCCCTGAACTTGTCGATGGCGACTGCGGAGGACTTGACCGTTACACGGACGGCTGTCGCCGTGCAGACAATTACTGTTCCGGACTACAGCCCACTTTTGTTGCTGCTTCCACCCGAGTCGGAACTCACGGCGTCTGGACCGTTGGTGTTCGAATTTACCGACAATCCTCCGCGAACAATTTCGATGGCAGCCGACTTCACCACAACAGATCCGTTTCCACTTTGGTTGGGTGCGGTCGATTTCCCCGGCTTGATGGTCAAAAACGGAAATCGATTCGAGCTCACTTCATTCGCTGATTTCGAGGTTAACACTGTTCTCCCGCTCGGTCAAAACGGTGAACTGGTGCCGCTCAGGTTGTTTGTACTCGAAACTGCTGTGTTCATCGCTGACGTACCAGGTGTCGGTTTCCCTCCAGGAACGCTATTTAAAAGCCCAGAGAAAGTGGCGTTGGGATTAGAAATTAATGGATTTGTTTTCAACGACGCAAACGGCAATCCGATCCCGATGGCATTTTCGTCGAATCGAACCGTAACAATTGTGAATCCGTCGGAGGATTAAGCCTCTACATCCCTCAGTTCACAGTGACCGGTGGAACTGGACAGTTTCGAAATGCAACAGGCCGATTCCGGACCCTGTTCGTAACCGATGTCATACCATTCGGAGCGGACTCCACACTGGCAGACGTCATCCAGGAGGGAACCATCATCTGTCGCTAACTGCGATTCAACATAAGAGAAGACAACGTAGGCGACCTGCTGCTGGCGAGAGGGCCATTAAGTGTTCCACCGGTAGATCGTACACGGGCCAAGCCTCTCCCTATTCTAGTTGAGTAGACCCGTTGAATTCATCAGGTCTACTCAACTGAAATTGGGGGGAGGTCGTTTTTAATTTCGTAAC